>JANQHV010000404.1 GCA_028282505.1 SAR324 cluster bacterium
TCCACATTATCTTGAAAGTAGCGATCTTTGCTGCCGTCTTTCATGGCTCCAAGAGAACCCATACCACGATACATTTTATAGCGCCGTCCTTGGTAAAGAATCACCGAACCTGGTGTTTCAGAAGTACCAGCAAGGGCACTGCCAAGCATCACAGAATGGGCCCCACAGGCAATTGCCTTCACGATATCACCTGAAAACTTGATGCCTCCATCAGCAATCAATGGAATATCATGTTTTTGAGTAACGGAGACCACTTGATCGATTGCTGTAATTTGAGGCACTCCAATTCCTGCGACAACGCGCGTTGTACAGATAGAACCTGGGCCAATTCCAACTTTCACTCCGTCCACTCCCGCTCTGATTAAATCTTCTGCTGCCTCTGCGGTGGCAATATTTCCTCCGATGATCTCTAAATTGGAGAAGGTAGATCGTAATTGACGGATACTGTCCAAAACCCCTTTCGAGTGTCCGTGGGCTGTGTCTACGACAACAGCATCTATTTCTGTTTGGATCAATGCTTCCACACGTTCCATTAAATCATGAGATACGCCAACTGCGGCTCCTACTCTCAAACGACCAGCATCATCTTTATTTGCATTAGGATATTGCTTTGATTTTTCAATATCTTTGATCGTAATCAGTCCTCTTAGCTCATATTCATCAGAAACAACGAGCAATTTTTCAATACGATGATGGTGTAGCAATTTCTTTGCCTCTTCTAAATCGATGCCAGGAGAAACGGTCACCAACTTGTCTCGACCTTTTGTCATCACCTCTGCTACCCGTTGCTCGAAATTCGTTTCAAAGCGTAGATCTCTGTTGGTTAAAATTCCAACTAATTCTTTTCCCTGGGTGACGGGTACTCCTGATATATGATGCTGTTGCATCAACTCCATCGCATCTTGAACGGGTTGTTCTGGAGTGACTGTAATGGGGCTGGTGATCATGCCACTTTCAAATCGTTTCACACGCTCCACATGTTGGGCTTGTTCAGCAATCGTCATGTTTTTGTGAACGATTCCAATTCCTCCTTCTTGTGCCATCGCAATAGCCGTTTGATATTCTGTCACCGTGTCCATTGCAGCACTGATTAAAGGTATGTTCAAATCCAGATTGCGGCTTAAACGTGTTTTGACAATGCACTGAGCGGGTAAAACTTCTGAATAGGCAGGAACCAGAAGGACGTCATCAAATGTTAAACTTGAATCGATTCGGTTTTTCAGCATGGATTCTACAGAATATAAAGGGATTGGGAATATATTCAAAACATACTGTTTGAATGGCAATAATTGGACTTAAAAAGCGATCGTATATAAACTAAAAAGAATGCTATTTTTTGCTATGAAAGTCAAGTTTAACCATAACTGTATTTCGGGGAAAACGATACTTGGATACTTCGTATTAAAAGGCTATTCAGTTTATTAAATATTTGATATTATTTATTATTGTGAAATTGAAATTATTCACAATTGAGTATTGGAAGATAGATGGCCTTCCAGGTTTTTGATCTGGACATTTATGTCAAGAAACCGTATCATCCGGCTCTGAAAAGAGCTTTCCATTGAGTGATTGTAATATTCCCCATAGTCTTGGAAATCGTCTGACAAGAAGCTGGATGGAGATAATCACAACAATATTTTGAGAAAATATCAATGTTTAATAAAAATTGGGTATTTATTTGTTGTCTTATGTGTTTCTGGTTTGTGGGAAACTTTGCTTTTGCCCAGGACACTGCTGTTGACGATTTGATCAAAGCGTCTAAAGCTCGTGCTGCGATTGTGCAGAAAGTCCAAGACGCGGTTGTGCATATTCGAGTTGAAAAAATCATTCGGGGACAAGGGAGTTTGAACAATCCGTATGATTTATTCAACGATGAGTTTTTTGAAAGGTTTTTCCCAGGTGTCCCACGTCCTCGTGTTCCTGAGAATCCACACCAGGAGAACAGAGGGTTCAGGCAAGAAGGAATGGGATCTGGAACAATCATTGACAAAAACGGTCATATTTTAACAAATCATCATGTCGTTGGGGAAGCAGATAAAGTGATTGCCAAATTAAATGATGGCAGAGAACTTGAGGCTCGACTGATTGGTACAGATCCCCAATCGGATATCGCTGTAGTTAAAATAGAAGGCGATGATTTACCAGTGATCTCTATGGGAAACTCTGACGAAATGCAAGTGGGAGAATCTGTTGTCGCCATTGGCAATCCTTTTGGATTAACACAAACTGTTACATTTGGAATTATCAGTGCTACAGGACGCTCCAATATTGGAATTACCGATTATGAAAATTTCATTCAAACCGATGCAGCTATCAATCCTGGAAACAGTGGTGGTCCCTTGATCAATCTAAGAGGAGAAATTATTGGAGTCAATACGGCTATTTTTACGCGAAGCGGAGGATACCAAGGAATAGGA
>JANQHV010000287.1 GCA_028282505.1 SAR324 cluster bacterium
AATGCATCGGCATCATTGGTTTGTAAGGAGAGTTGTCCCAAGGCTGTTAAAAATTGCTTAGGATTTAAGGATAGATTAATGTTTCCTGCAATTTCTGGCTCAGTGAAGATTTCTTTCCCAGTTGCTTTTGTTGATACTTTTGCCCCCAACAGTTCCCCTTCCATGCTCTGAATCTGGAAAGTTCGGGAAATGAGGTCCAACGCTCCACTTGATTTTAAATCGATCTTTCCCCTCAGCAATTTTTCTCCTGTAAGATCCTGGTACAATGATCCCACCTGGACCCCATTCAGTGAGAGCTCAAAATGGTTTTTTGACTGCACATTTTCTCGAAAATCCAAAACTAATTCAGAGTACAGTGTGCCTTCATAAAGCTTCATCTGCAATGGATTGATGTGAAAAACACCGCTTTGTGCGGACAGGGTTGTTTTTAAATCGGAAAAATGAAGATCATTTGCTGTGATTTGGTCAAGGGAGATGGTACCTTTGAATTGAAGGGAACGGAGCATATCCAAGGGTAGTTCGAAAGGAGTTTCTGATGTCACAGCAGGTTGTTTTTCCTGTTTTGGTGGTAAATAATGATCAATGTTGATGGTGTCGAGAGCAAGGTCAAACCTGTAGTTGAGTCCGTTTTCTACCGAATCAGCCAGGACTTCTGCCGTAATTTTGGCTGTAGTATTGTCTAATTTCAGCAGTCCTGATTGAATGGATATACGGTTGGTTTCTATCGCGAAAGGAAGGTCTATCTGAAATGAATTCAACACATCGGGGCTTGTCGTTAAAGGAACGGCCTGCCCGAAATTTTTCAGTACTTCTTTCGGATTTAAGGAGGGGATTTTCAGTTTACCGGTTATCTTGGGCTCTTTAAACAGTCCTGTCCCTTGTGCCTTTCCAAAAATCTCGATACCAAACGCACTTGCTGTCATTTGACTGATTTGGAATGTTTGTTTTTCCAAGTCCAGTGCTCCATCCAACTGGGCCTTCAATTGCCCTTCCCACTGTGGTTCTATTTGTAAATCCGCCAGCAGGGGTTTGAGTTGAAGATTCTCGATAACAAGTTGGAATTGGTTTTTTGGTGTTTTTTGATTGTTCAAATCGAAAGCAATCGTGGAAGACACATTCCCTCCATAGAGTTGTGCCTGCGCAGAACTGACTTCAAGTATGCCATTTTGGGCATTCAATTGGACAATCAGATCGGATATTTTGGCATTTGCGGCCTTTAATCGATCAATCTGAATTTCTCCATTCAACGCTAAAGCTCGCAGTGTTTCCAGAGGTAATGCTATCGTACTTTCTTCAGGTACAGCCCGTTTTTTGGTGTTTTTCTCTTTCTCCTGTGGGGGAACGTAGCGGTCGATATCAATAGTGTCCAAATGGAGTTGAAATACATACTGTGGACTGTCGTAATCCTTGATTTGAAATTTTCCTCTGGCGGTGCTTTCGTCTACTTTTAAATGGACAACATCCAGCTCTAGGCTTTGCATATTGAAGAGAAAAGACAGTTCTGCAGAAGCTGTGCTTAATGCATTTTGGTCTGCCGTGGATAATGTTTCTAAGTCCAGGGAAGAGAACAATTCTTGGGGGTGAAAAGTGGGAATTTCTAATTTTCCCTGAATGACTGGCTGATTGAAGAGTTGTTTGCCACTAAGTTGACCGGATACTTTAGCTTTTGTATTCGATAAGCTGATGGAATTCATCTGCAAGACTTGTTCTGCTACGTTCAGATTGCCTTTCAAATGAAGGTGGAATTGGTCCTGTTGTAATTTTTTTTCCAGCATACTGTCGAGGTCAGCATCTATTTCCAATTCAATCAATCCTCCTTTAGCCTCGATTTTTGTTTGCAAATTGCTGGTTTGAATATTGGCGACACCAAGCTTTCCAATTTTGAGATCTCCTGTCAGTTGGAGTGTGCGAAGAAACTCAGGCGGTGAGCCAAAGTCGTTGTCTGAATGGATTCCCGCATTGACATTCGGATCTTGCTCCATTGGAAGATGTTTTTCGTTTTTTATTTTTTCTGTAGTAGGAGGGAGGTAGCGGTCTACATCCAATGTATCTAGTTCCAGTTGGACAACATAAGCCGGAGTGTTGAAGTCGAGAATTTTTGCCTGTCCTGTCAGGGTACTGTCATCCAGTTTCACAAGTAACTCATTCAGTTCCAGATTGTAAGAGCGCACAATAAAAGAAAAGTCAGCACTCACATCAGTCAGGGCACGTTTGTCAGTGGTTACAGGAACTGTTAGATCGAGTTCGGATAGTAATTGTTTGAGATCCAGTGGCAGAATTTTTAGATTTCCCTGAATTTCTGGTTCTGTCAAGAGTTGACGACCTTTTGCCTGCAAAAAGGCATTGATTTGTGGTGTTTTAAATTCCAAATTATCAATTTGGAAAGTTTGATCGACCAGGTTTAAGGCTCCATCCAAATAGGCACTGATGCTACCTTGCCAATGAACGGTGTGTGGACCATTTTGTTGACCCAGGTCTTGTAAGATTGGTTGGATTTGCAATCCCTCTAACACCACGCTCCATTTATTTTGTTTGTCCGCTCCATCCTGCAAGTCCAGAGTCATGCTGGAAGAAAATGAACCTCCGTAAAGCCGGGCTGATGGAGTGATTTCCATCAGTCCATCCTGAGCTTTCCATTGTAAAAATAAATCAGACATCTGCAGATTAGACACTCGCGTCTGACCAATTTTTATTTCTCCTTCCACTTGAAAAGATCGAAGCATTTCCAATGGAAGTTCAAAAGGAGTTGTTGGGGCTGTTGCTTCTTCTGTTTTCTTTTCTACCAGTTGGTAACGATCCAGATCGATGGAATCCAGTTCAAACTGGAATTGGTAATGAGGATTTTCATCCAAATTGGAAATATAAACCGTTGCTTGAGCAGTGCTCTCATCGATTTGCAGACTCAGGTTTTCTATTTTGAATTCATTGGACTGAAATGTAAAAGACAGATTGGCAGTAGCGGAAGTCAATGCATTGGTATCTTGAAAAATGGGAACATCCTGTCCAAGAGTTGATAACCATTGTTGGGGATTCAAGGGGGGCATCGTCAGGCTTCCCTGAATACGAGTCTCTGTGAAAACCTGTTGACCATGAATTTGGCCAGAAATTTTTCCTTCCGAAAAGGAAAAAGAAAGCGGGGCAACATTCAGGTTTTCTCCACCTTCTCTCAAGTCCAGAATAATGGTTGAAGTGAGCTCTCCTCCATACAACTTTGCTTGCAATGGATTGATTTGTAACAGACCATTTTTGGCTTGAAGGGTTGTTTGCAGATTCTCTATTTGCACCTCCATTGCCTTGAGTGTTCCTGCTTTAATGCTTCCTTCCACTTGTAAGGTTTGGAGAAACTCAAACGAGGATTCTGTTTCTGCATTGGGGACAGATTCAGACTTTGCAGCTTTTTGCGTTGCTTTTTCCAGGCTGGAAGACAGGTAGCGGTCAATATCGAGGGAATCCAATTCCAGGTCAAAAAGATATTTGGGCTGTGAAAAGTTGTTGATTTTGATATTTCCCCGAATGGTGCTCTCATCAAGTGTCAGAGCAAGATCATTGAGTACCAGTTGATCATCGTGGATGCCTGCTGCTCCTTGAAAGGAAATAGACACTTTTTCTGGTAGTTCACTGCTTTTCAATTGGAAAGACGAATCAAACTTCAAAGGTTGATCCGGCTGGATATCTTCAATGGTAAGCTGCAAATTATTTAGAAATACATGCTGGTGTGCTTGTTGATCTTCCCAGGAAATCTGAGCATCGATGATGGACACTTTACCAATATACAGGTTAGCCAGGAAGTCAGTGGAAGAATCTGTATTTACTGTTTCTTCAGGCTCAGAAGATACCAGCAACTTTTCCCAGTTGGCTTCTCCGTTTTTATCATGGATGAGATGGAGTTGCAGTGCCTCAATCAGGATTTCTTTGATTTCCAATTCTCTGGATAATAAGGGAAGGAGTTTTACATTGATTTGTGCTTTACCAACCCTGGCAAATATTTCATTGCCATTGTCTGCTTGATCTTTCAAATGAATGGAGCCCAGTTTCACTCCAAAGCTAGGAAAAAGAGAAAGCTGAAAGTTTTCTTCAAAAATAATTTCCAGCCCTGTACCGGTTTTGATGAGATCCGTGACTTCCTCCCTATAGTCATTTGGATTGAACCACAGGATGAGAGAAATCATTCCAATTCCTACCAATCCAGCAAAGAGGAAAACCAGTTTGACCAGAAGTTTGAAAGGTGTTTTCATTGCTGCGCCAATCGTCTCAATTGCATACGAGCCAGAGGAACAAAATCACTGTTGGGATAGTTTGTCAAAAACTTCTGAAAATCTGCAATGTTTTTAGAATACTTGATTGATTTCCACATGTTTAACTCAGAAAGTTGCCGAGAAGACGGAGTTACCTCAGAAGGTGATGGACTCTGCGCTGTCGGCAAAGTTGTTGTAGGAACTGGCCGGATTGTTGTCGTTATCGGTGTGATTGCAGCAATTTGTTCTTGCGCAACAGGAGGCGTGAAATAAAATTCTCCTTCCAGGGAGGAAACGTCCCAGGGGGTTTGTTTCCCATCCGTATCTTTGCGTACCCCGGTGCGTATTTTGCGCATCATCATTCCAATTTCCAGTCCAGGTGTATTAATTTGTTTGAGAAAATTGGCAGTGAACACTCCATTCCTCCCAGTGCCATCAGCCGCTGTCTTCCCAGGACTGGTAGCATAACCAATCAAAGTACCACTGGGTGCATCCATTTGTGCCAACCCTCTGGAACCAGATCGAAAAGAACGGGCAAATGGGTTGTCACGACAAGCATCCAGAAAGACCATGTTCAAACGGTTTTCGGCAGTGTCCATTTTACTAAGTACCATGTTTGCATTGACTGCTTCATATGGGATGTCATCCTCAGATTCAATATTGGTCTTGATGGGAATTAGATAATTCACCCCTTTCACCTGCATGCCATGGCCGGCATAGTAGAAAAAACCAACGCCTCCTTTTTGTAACTTTTTACCGAATTTGCGGATTTCTGTTTCCATTTCTCGCTTGGTTCCATCCAATTGGAGAGTCACTTCAAATCCTTTCTTTCGCAAGACCGCAGCCATGTCATTGGCATCATTCACCGGATTGCGCAACGGGGAACTTTGATAATTGGAATTACCAATCACCAAAGCAGTACGTTGCTCAAGCTCTTCTCCTGTTTGTTTCTTGAATGCTCTCGTCTCTTCAGAGAATGCTGAAGCAAAACACCAGGAATAGAAAATAATCATTAAACTCATGTATTTCAGCGTATTATTCATCACTCCTCCTGTTTGGTGGTATGTCGTCTATAGTGTTCCAAAAAAGTACTTTCGAAATCCCCAAACGCGGATCTCCCCGGCTCCCTTTGAAAAAAAGCAGGAGCTTCAAGAAAGTACTTTTCTGGAACACTATAGATTTTTTAGACGTCTACCTGACCAAAAAAATTTAAAATTTTTTATTTTCTCTCATCTTGTCTTTGGATGGCTCTTCTCTTCTTGGGAGAGAAGCATAATCATGAATTTAGTAAATCTTATCATAACTTGATCCTGTATTAAAAGGGTAACTCTTCAGTGCATGGTGTTTTAGAGAAAATAAAAAAAGAAAACCCGCTATTGGCAAAAGACATTTCTTGTTTCATAATGGAAAGTACATCGGAATCATTTCAAGAGCATAGACTTCATCACGAGATGAATAGATTTTATCATAACAATATCAGTATCTTAATTCTTCTATTAAAAATAGAATTCATGAGTTTTTGCTTATGGCACAAGAAATGTTTTAGGTGATGCGGTGAAGCATTGTCACTTGCTAAGTGCAACTTCGTATTATTCAATCACCATTCAGGAGACAACATGAGGCAGTATATATTCAAAAGTAAAATCCAACATGGTCTAACAGGACTCTTATTGTTATTATTGGCCATCAGCATCATTGGTTGTGGTGGTGGTGGTTCAGGAGACAGTTCCAGTGGAGGAGATTCTGGCAGTGGTTCCAGCACAAACGGATCAACCACCACCATTCTGGTGAGCAGTTCTTTGGCAGAAAATGGCGGTAATGGAACAATGCGTTCTATTGCAAGAGGGTTGTCAACGAACTGCTCTTCCAGCGAAGCCGCGGCTTGTATTACACCTTCTCAGGTATCTGGCAAGGCATATTATGCCGGAATTTTTGTCGGCACACAACTAGGGTATAGCGTGGGGCCTATTCTGGGCAACATCAAAGATCCTTCCCAGGCCACCTCTTTTCAGCAAAGTGAATTGTATGATTTTGATCTGTCCACAGGAATCCAAACTCCTGGGTCACCTGTTTGCTGTGGCGGTTCTCCTTATCCTGCTGATGAAGAAGCTTTTGTCACTTCCTTTCATGTCTATTTTGGTTACATCGACAGTACCTTTACCCTGGATGAGTCGGACGGAGTTTCTGCAGAACTTCAAGGAACCCATACGATCCGGTTGGTCTATGGAGACGTGGAAGGGACAGATTTGGAACAGGGAGATTTGCTTTATCAAGGAGCCAGTGATACGACGTTCAAATGGTGTACTACCGAGAGTGGGTGTATCCATGAAACCCGTCCAGAAAATCCGATCCAGCATTTTGAGATTTCAAGATACTCTGCAGAGCAGGAGGATACTCCTGGGCTGCCTTCTATCACGGCAGAACTGGCAGAGGGTCATAGTTCAATTCAATTGACCGAGGCAAGTATGCTGGATGTTACAAAGAAACGTGTGTTTACTGTGGATGTTCACATGGATAATGGTATTTTTTTTAAGGTAGATCCACAGACGATGGGATCAATTTCGGAACTGGTTGCGGCCTTTGAACTGAGTGCAGAGACTAGCAGACAAGCAACAGGCTTTAGTGTCAATATCACCATGACAGAGTCGGATGCTACCCCTGAAGAAATCCAAGCGGCAGAAGCAGCCAACTCCAATGAAGGTGAAGAACCATCTCCTCTTGACCTGAATCAGGATGGTACCATTGATGTGGATTTTGGGGAAGAAACGGTTCTCTTTCAAAGTACCATCGAGTCTGTCCAACTGGTGTCTGGAGATGGTAGCCTAAGCGAAAATACCTACACATTTTCTACGTTCACTCGTGCTGAATTTGTGGTTCAGTTGACCTCTGGAGAACAATATCAACTGGTTATAGATCCCAGCATAGATGAACTGGAAGAGGCGATTCAGTACACTCAAATTTAGGTGATTTACTGTAAAAAATTATCTAACGCTTAGTATCAATATTAGATTTAAAGTTTTAATTTATCTTCTGAGAGATTTTCCTTTAAAATCTCTCTTAGCTTTTCTTGTTTTTCATCATTCATAGAACTCAGTGGTATTATAAAAGCTTGAGTTCTGGCAACATAAAAAATGAAATCTTCACGAGTTCCATGAACCTTTCTCAAGGTTTCCCACTCAACCAATCCCTTACCCCCAGCACTGTTCATATGGATGCCTTTTGAATCAAACTTATATTGAAATTTTTTTTGAAAGAGTTCCTCTCTTTTCCACATGTTTTTGGCTTTGAACAATAAAGCCAAAGGAATAATAATCATATAAAACAGCGGCAAAAGAATAATTCCATAAAGAAACCTTACGTCCCCGGTAGAGTTGGCCAGATTATAAAACACATATAAAAGACAGAACACTGAAAGAGCATAAAAGAAATAATTTCGACGGGGGTACTGTCCTGTATGGATATGCCTTAACATTCTGAAAAGATCTTTCCAGTTTAATAAAAATTCAACTTGCATCCTTTTTCCGTGAGTTTAAGAGTTTTTAAATAGTCGGCAAATATGACTTTTTAACACACAACACCCGTAAAATCGAACAATTGATAAAGAGTTTTTCCAAAAGGTCCATAAAAAAATGTCTGTGGTAGGGAATACTTCCCATTTTAGCAAAGCATTATCGACAGTAATTTTGATAATTTTTCCAAAATCTTTTGCTTATTTTTGAACTTTACCTAATACATTGTTTTTATTGATGAAAAATAAATATTAGATATGAGGAGATCAACAATCGGTGTTAAATTGAGGGGCATTTTGACGGCAAAAACCCTCAAAAAAGCCCAATTTTCAAGTATCAACTAGTAAATTTACCAGGGAGTTTTCCTAGTAGACAAAAGAAAGTAGTGTGATATTAAGAAGCAGTTTTTTTGTAACTTAATTAACATGTAACCTTAAAGAAGGAGGATCTAAAAATAATTTAAGGTTAAGTTGTTTTTTTGTTTTTAAGTATAAATAACTTTTTATGGAGGAGTTCTTCATGGCTGAGAATAAAGATGCTTATTGGAAAGATACGTTGGGACTTATCATAAAAGTTCTTATCGTATGGTTCATTATCTCATATGGTGCTGGAATTATATTTGCTGGTGCACTCGACAGTATAAGTATTGGCGGTTATCCGCTTGGATTCTGGTTTGCACAGCAAGGTGCGATTTATGGATTTGTTGCTCTCATTTTCATCTATGCGAAATTGATGGCTGGCATTGACGAAAAACATGGCGTTCACTAAACGGAGGAGAGGATAATTATGGATTTACAAACTTTAACATATATAGTTGTAGGTGCGACATTCGCACTTTATATCGGTATTGCGGTCTGGTCACGTGCTGGCAGTACAAAAGAGTTTTATGTGGCTGGAGGGGGTGTACCCCCGGTCATGAACGGTATGGCAACCGGTGCTGACTGGATGTCTGCTGCATCCTTTATTTCTATGGCTGGTTTGATCGCCAACATGGGTTATGGCGGGGGTCTCTTCCTGATGGGATGGACTGGAGGTTATGTGCTTCTGGCTATGCTGCTGGCTCCTTATTTGAGAAAGTTTGGGAAGTTTACGGTACCTGATTTCTTTAAGGCGCGTTTTTATTCTGACGGTGCGACCATTATGGCCATTCTTTGTTTGCTGATTGCTTCGACAACTTACATCATTGGCCAGATGACGGGTGTTGGTGTTGCTTTCTCAAGATTCCTCGGAGTATCTAACGAGATTGGTATTTATATTGGTATGGGTATCGTTTTTGTCTATGCCGTTTTGGGTGGAATGAAAGGTATTACCTATACTCAGGTTGCTCAGTATGTTGTGCTTATTTTTGCATACACCATTCCGGCGATCTTCATTTCTCTCCAGCTTACTGGTATGCCACTTCCTCAATTAGGTCTTGGTGCAGAAGTTGGTAGTACAGGTAAAAGTGTACTTGAGACAGTTGATGCAATTATTACAGATCTCGGCTTTGGTAAATATTCAACCCAAGTACCTGGTTCCAGGCTTCATATGTTCATCTACACGTTATCATTGATGTTTGGTACAGCAGGGCTTCCACACGTAATTATCCGTTTCTTCACAGTGCCGGATGTTAAGGGTGCCAGATCTTCTGCCGGTTGGGCTCTTGTATTTATCGCTATTCTTTATACAACGGCTCCTGCTGTTGCCGCTATGGCCCGTATCAACCTGCATGCGTCAGTGAACAAGGCTTTCGGTATCACCAAAGATGAAGCGACTCAAAGCTATAAATTTTCTGCCAAGGGGGATGTTTTTGCTCCAGAGAACTCTATTTTAGCGACTGAACAGCCAGATTGGATGAAGCGATGGGCGGTTACTGGCCTCCTCAAATTTACAGACAAAAACGGCGACGGTCGTATTC
>JANQHV010000383.1 GCA_028282505.1 SAR324 cluster bacterium
TTATCCTGGCGAGTGATCCCTCCTCCTACAACAACAATATCAGGCTGGTACGATAAAATATCAGAAAGCGTTTTGGCCTTAATCCCACCAGCAATGGCTGTTTTGGCAGAACGACACACCTCTTTCAAAATCTTTAGTTGATGTAGAGAGTTGCTTTCTAAATGTTGTGTATCCACTCCTGTATGAACACAAATATAATCGACTCCAAATGATTCCACTTGTTCAACCCGAGCAGCAATGTCAGGAACAGCAATCATGTCCACCATGACGTTCTTTTTCTGTTTCTGGGCTACTTCTGCTACTCCCTGAATGGTTAGATCTTCAGCAGCTCCCAGGACTGTCACAATATCTGCACCCGCAGCAAATCCCATATTGGCTGTATATTTTCCAGCATCCATCAATTTTAAATCGGCTAAAACGCTCAAGTGGGGAAAGGCAATCTTCATCTCAGTCACAGCTTTCAGCCCTTCTCTTACAACCAGAGGAGTCCCGATTTCAACAATATCGATCACATCTACTAAGTTGCGGGTTATTTCTTTTGCACCATCCAGGCTGACTGTATCTAAAGCTAATTGTAATTTCATGGAAATTTCTCTTGTTTAACAGTTGCAACAGGGGTTTTCAGAAAAAACTGGAAAAATATTTGTGTGAAGAGAAGGAATGACAGAAGAAGAAACGGCGGGGAAGGAGTGCCTGATATAATTCAGGCACGATCCTTTTATTTTAAGATTTTTAGAAGATTACACTTTTTCCAAGATAGTAGCGATTCCCTGGCCTCCACCAATACACATGGAGTTCAAGGCATATTTTCCACCAGTTCTTGCTAGTTCATGCATTGCTTTCACAACGAGGATAGCACCTGTTGCACCAATGGGGTGACCCAAAGAGATACCACTTCCATTTGGATTCACATTATTGTCTTCCATTTTCAATTCACGCACACACGCCAACGCTTGAGCAGCAAATGCCTCGTTGAGTTCAATCACGTCCATCTGGTCTTTGTTCAAACCAGTTTTTGCAAAAATATTTTCACATGCTGGAACAGGTCCAATTCCCATAATTTTGGGGTCTACTCCAGAATGTGCATAGTCGACCAAACGTGCCATTGGTGTGATACCTTTTTTCTCTGCAACGTCAGCAGCCATCAACACGACCGCAGCACCAGCATCATTGATACCAGATGCATTACCAGCCGTAACCGATCCTTCTTTATCAAAAGCAGGGCGCAATTTTGCCATTCCTTCCACAGTGGCATCACCACGAACATGCTCATCGCTATCCACTACGATTTCTTTTTTGCGCTGCTTGACAGTCACGGGTACGATTTGGCTTTTGAAAACACCAGCTTCAGCAGCTTTTGCAGCACGCTGATGGCTTTCTACAGCCAAGGCATCTTGGTCTTCGCGAGAAACTCCATATTTTTTGGCAACATTTTCTGCCGTAATTCCCATATGGACCCTGTCAAATGGATCATTCAAGGCAGCAACCATTGCATCGACCACTTTACCATCCATCATTCTCTGTCCCCAGCGCATTCCAGGAAGCCAGTACTGACTGTTACTCATACTTTCTACACCACCAGCCACAGCAACATCAGCATCTCCCAACATGATACACTGAGCGGCATTCACGATTGACTGCATCCCACTACCACACAAGCGATTCAGTGTGTAAGCTGGAGTCTCCTGGGGAATGCCAGCATTGATTGCAGCAACGCGAGAGACGTACATGTCGTGTTGTGCAGAGTGAACAACATTTCCAATAATCACTTGATCCACATCATTGGGATCAACCTTTCCCTGCTCCAATGCACCTTTCACCGCAATGGTCGCTAATTCAGCAGAAGAAACACTGGACAACGAGCCGCCGTAATCACCAATTGGTGTTCTCACTCCACTGACTAATACAACCTCTCGATTTGAATTGCTCATAATTATTCTCCTTTTTTTATCTAATGACCTCCAGGGTCAGTTTTCGTTCTAAGGCACTTTCCGGCAAAGAATTTACCCATCTTCTTTGTTTTTTTCAGATCTTCGGCGTTATCGATCCGGTTATATACGCCCTTTGCGATGCTGTATCGACGGACCGCTTGAAGCTCTTAAAAAATCCGGCACAATCTGGATAAATTCATTCTTGGAAATCGCCTAATCAAATTTGATTTTTCAAATGATGAAACTTGACGATCTTATCACAGCGAAAGTAATAGCTTTTTCAGCAGAATAGTATACTCATTGCTGTCATACAATGGTATTTACTTGTCTTGAAGAGATCTACGGCTCAAAACACTATTCCATTGCTGAATAAGGTAAGTGACTACTCTATACTAAAATAGCGATTTAATGCAATAGAATATTGACAATAATCCACTTTTTCATGTCATAATAGAAAAACTATTTAAACGGATAGCCTTTCTAGTCATGATTATGATCTAATAGAAACAATAATTGTAAGTCTTCTGTGTTATCTGGAATGCAAAGAAAGTATTGGATTAATCATAACAATGGAGAATTGAAATGGAATTTCCCAAGGCAAATATTGGAGTCATAGAAGGTTTTTTTGGTCCCTCCTGGAACTGGGAAGATCGACAAAACTATGCATCATTTCTCAAACAAAACGATTACCAGTTCTATATTTATGCTCCCAAAGATGACCCATTCCTCAGAAAAAAGTGGGAAGAGCGTTGGCCAGTTGAAAAAGCAGAAAAAGTCAAAGAATTGGCGGACCATTACCATCAAACAGGACTGCGTTTTGGTATTGGGCTGAGTCCCTATGAAATTTACATCGACTACGGTCCTCATGCCAAAACAAAACTCTACGAAAAAATTCGAGAGTTGAATGAAGTTGGCTGTGATATCTTGTGTGTTTTGTTTGATGACATGCGGGGGGATGTCGAAAATCTTGCGGAAATCCAAACAGAAATAGTGCATGTGATTGCCGAAGCCACTGATGCTTACATGCTCCTGATGTGTCCTACTTATTATTCCTATGACCCTGTCTTGACCAAAGTATTTGGTGAAATGCCAAAAAATTATCTGAAAGATCTGGGACGGATGTTGTCATCACATGTTCAAATTTTCTGGACGGGTCCCCAAGTTTGCTCTCATGAATACACGGAATCCCATTTAGAAGAAGTCACTTTTATGCTGAGACGTCTTCCCTTTTTATGGGACAATTATCCTGTCAACGACAGTGCCAAAATGTCAAAATTTCTCCACTTGAGGGCTTTCGAACACAACACGACACACTTCTGGGAGTGGACCAGTGGTCACGCCGTCAATCCGATGAATCAACCCTGGCTTTCACAGATTCCGTTGCACACACTTCCAGAATCTTATAAAAAAGGACATCAATACCAACCATTTGACGCTTTTTCCAACGCATGCCAGACCTTATGTGGTGAAGAATTGGCCCGTCATATCATGGAGGATATCCAGTACTTTCAAGACCAGGGACTGGAAGGTTTGAAGATCGATACCCGTCAGGAACTTATTACGAAATATCAAAAATATGGGAACAGTCCCTATGCTCGTGAAATAGTGGCATGGCTTCATGGAGAATATAAGTTCGATCCAGCCTGCCTGACCGGTTAATTTTTGCCTTAAAACTAAGAAGAGTTTCGGGAAACCCTCTAAAGAACTATTGTAAAAATATTGGAGACAACAAATGATGAAAGTAATTTTTCACGACGATTTTTATCAGGTATACACTTCCGATCCTGCCTCGGCGAAAGGGCGCATTGAGGCTGTCGTTGAAGCTATTGAATCAAAAGTGGAGTTCATTACGGCAATTCCTGCCACAGAAGCTCAAATTTCAGCAATTCATTCTCAACCCCATATCGAGCACATCAAAGAAATGGGCTTATATTCGATTGCTTCACTAGCTGCTGGAGCTGCAATACAGGCTGCTGATATTGGTATGACAGAACCCTGCTTCGGATTGCTCCGCCCTCCTGGACATCATGCGTCTTCAGGATCGGCATGGGGATTTTGTTTTTTCAACAACATGGCCATTGCCATCGAAGCTTTGAAACAAGCCAACCGCATCAACACTGCCTATGTTTTAGATTTTGATCTGCACTATGGCGATGGCAATGTCAATATCATGGAGCACAAAGGTTATGTGAAAATCTGCAATGTGGATACTCCAGATCGTCAGTCTTATATTGATTGTGTCACCAGAGAAATGGAAAACTGTGATGCCGACGTCATTGGCATTTCTGCTGGATTTGACAACCATGAGGACGACTGGGGGGGCCTACTCACTACAGAAGATTATCAAACCATTGGTAAGTTAGTAAAATCAGCATCGGTTAGGAATCAAGCGGGCTGTTTCGCTATTCTAGAAGGAGGGTACAATCATGATGTGTTGGGACGCAATGTCATGGCCTTGATTGATGGTTTATCCAGTTAACCCTTTAAAAAGGGGACAGATTTATTTTTCTAATTCTTCAACGAGATATGGAAGAGTTTGAATGAAAATATCGCTTACCAGCCATTCCTCCCGAAGTTCATTAGGCATCAAGCCATAAAAGCATCAATTTATTTCATAATCTCTTGAAAGGATTTTGCTATGAAAACATGTGTGAAATGCTTGCTGCTGGCAGCACTCTGTATTTCCTACCTGTTTGCCACCGACATCAGAGGAGATGATCGTGTTTGGTATGGGCAATACACCGTTGAAAACAAAAACGAAAATGGCCAGGTCTTAAACTGTGCGACTTATGGCATTCCCGCCGGCGGGGCCAAGGGTTTTTATGAAACGACAGGAAATACTTACGCCGGACTGATGACAAATCCGCAATTAGCCACAACCTTGAAATTCGCCGCCATCAGTCCAGCTGCATTGTTTGGCAAGAGTTATTATGATGAGACTTATATCATGATTGCCAACCCCGTAGCCCCATTGTGGCGCACAACAGATGATTCGGTCAAGGAGGATAATTTGGAAAACCGAATCAATTATCTTCTGCCCTACAAAACCAAAACAAAAAAAGATACCAACGCTTTTATGGATCTGTTTAACAAAAATGCAACCATTTACAAGAACGTATACTCTCCCTACTTCGGTAATGGTGTGTACAACAACGGAAGTGAGCCAACTTGGAGCAATATGGCAAGATACGCCAGTGTAGCGGGGGGAATTGAAAAGGATTATCATCGTTATGACTCAGAAACAGCCATCGACTACAAATCAGGAATGTATCGGCAAACAGCTTTAAAAAACACTTTTCCGGGCTATGGACTGAGTAACGAGCAATTTACCAAAGTGAAAAAATATTCTTATAACACTGTAATGGCACCCTCTGCACAATTTATCAAAAAAGGAGGCGCCATTTCTCAAACTTTTGAATATGTGAGCCATTACGCAAAAAGCAAAATAGAAATATCCTATACAGGCCCTTATAAAATCGGTCTGCAATGCTATGTGTATGGCAGCATAGAAAACGCGAGAAAGTGGTCTGAAAAATATTTTAGCGGCAAAGACCAGATGGGATATGGGTATAAAGAAGGCTTCCAGGAAAGCTCAGTTGACTCGACTGAGAAGTACATAGAAGGCATGATTTACGTTGAGTTTCATGTAGATTACAAAAAGGAAAAGGCATTTTGCCGATATGGAGTTATTGAAAAAAAAGAATATGCACAAATAAACTTCCAGGACAAGAACAATGAAACGATTGAGTTTGAAGAGTGCACTCGTGAAATTAGCAGCAAGATCGACGTGAGAACAAAAACAGGAGACTCTTTTCATTATATTGATTTCACGCTTACTCTGAACTGAGAAAGAAAATTGTCTTTAAAAACAAACATGATGGTGAAGGAGGAGACTCATGTACTATAAAATCATATTGATCATCGTGACAATGCTTGCTACCAACATCGGTGCAGCGAGCGACGTAATAACGTTGCAAGCGGATTTGCAAATTGAAACAAACAAATACGTGTTGAGATGCCAATCTGCACTTGGATACTACAATAATAAAATGGTGGCACCCAGAGTTTCTGTGGATGCGTCTCAATTGAATTATGACCAAAAAACAATAACCATGACATACGCCTACGAGGATCATAAGCAAACCCGTGCGTTGGACACTGTTTGGGAATTTTGCGATATTTTGCCTAACTTTACCAAGGATCTATCAGAAGAGGAGGCGAAGGAGAAAGAGTACTTTTGTCTAAAGCAAGACGGCACAAGAGATTATTTTGTTGGTTTTGACCCAGAGACAGACAAAGAACGATGGGAATTATTGTCGGGAAGCGATATTCTCAGGGCTATCAATAAAAAGATCATTTTTAATGATGATTATAAAGTCGAGGCCGGGGGAAGCTCTAATCCTGTTTCCTATCAACCAGGACCGATTGTCGGTAGGATTGAAGTAGGTATAAATCCCGCTCACAAAGATTATAAAGACAGGAGGCTAACCCTGTATAATCTTTATCCGATCATGAATTTTAAAAGCCATTACTATGTTTCAGATCAATCTAAACAGAAGTACACGGTTTCTTGCGAAAAAATGACCTATGGCGAAGATGGCAAGCATTATAAAGCAGATCACAATGGCGAGAATAGCAACCTTCCTGTGCCGCCAATCGCCATTGACATTCCTGATTTCAGAATTGAGCGCAGTCATGATAATTCCTCCAAACTGTCCTTTCACAGCGGGTGAACGACTCGGCCCATGTGATCTTGCGTGAAGCCTCTGTATCCATTGAAAAGAAGCGGGCTTCAAAACCATTGATTTCACTTCAATCAGAGCAGGGATAGTCCTATGAAACACATTGCCATTTGCCGAATATTTGTCATGCTGCTGTTAATCACCAACACAATAGTGTATGCCCAGGATGATCCGGCTGAGGAAAAGCCAAGTGCAGAAAGAACCAAGGCCGAAGCAGCGAATAACAAGACCAATAGCGGCTTGAGCACGACAAAGCTGGCCTCCGGCGAGATTGCTCAACAAGCGTCGGACAACTCGGAAGGGGCTAAGAAAGCGGCACTTGGCGACGTGAGCGTCAACTTGCAATCCGGGCAGGCACAAGTGGTGTTGAATGAGCCGTCAGGAGCGGAGTTGGGGATTTCTTTTTCCACCGGAACCTATTACGCATACCAGCCGGACAACACTCCGTTTAAGCTTCCCAAGGGGCTTTTGCTTTCAAATGTTCCTTATCTCTACAAAAGGGATTCCCAGGATGTTTTGTCTATACAAGGTGCCGAATATTATATTGACCAGAGTTATTCCAGTGCCGTTGCCTGCGATGATGGCAAACCTCTCAATGACGATTCGAAAGAGCACTGTGACTACAAATCTGGACTGAAGTATCAAACCAGCAAAAACATTAAATTTAAAAAAACAAGCCCTTCTCGTCTGACCATCCATGAAAAAGACGGCGCCACATCAACGGTCAGCTTTAATTACACGTTAAGTTATGGCAATGGTGCAGTGTATTATTTTAATGCCTATGGCTTGTGCGTTCTGGCTGCTAACAAGTATTTTGAAAACAACGCAGCAAATAACTATAAAAGTGTGACGCGCCTTGAATATAAGTTTGAAGATGAGGGAGCAATCGGCAATGAGCTCAAACGAATTGTTTTCGCCAATAACGACGAACTGAAGTTTTCCTATCAAAACGGTTATCTGCGATCAATAACCTACCCTAAAAACGCTTCGGGCAAACAAAACAAGCTGGATATTCGCACGAACACCGGCATCATCGAAAGGATCACCGCCATCTTTGACGGACAATATGATTACGGCTACGAATTTGATTTATCAGACACTAAATTCATAGTGACACAAGGAATATATCCGCAAAACCAAGTGGAGATCGTCCCCCATGTTGTGTATGAATTTAAAATGGAGCCTGATACAAACAACATCAAAAGGGTGAACAGGCAGGTGACTGAATACTCTATTCCCCGTCAAGGAGCCTTTGATGTTAAAAAACTGCAGCTAAATTACCAGTATGACATCCCGAACCAACAGTATCAATATGGCTCCGACACATCGCTGGACACCGCCTCAAACAAGGATCTCAACAAAGAATATTCGAGCACGTTAGTGTACATGCAGGGGAAAAAAATGTACACTCGGCATGTTTACAACAAATTTCAACAAGAAATTCGCACCGAGACTTTTTTGGCGGGCAGCTCCAGTGATCTTGATGAAAGGACATTAATCTCTGTAACATACAACAAGTACAATGGTGTGATCGGCAGTGACCAGTCCGGCGACCATCAGTTGGTCGCCTCTTACAACATGCCCATTGCCAATTACACGGTGGTTTTCAATGAAAAAGGCGAGTCTGTGGCGGTGCGCGCCTCTGATGTCGAATATGACAATTATGCGCAGATCATCAAACAAATCTATTATGCGGCCCTGCCTTATGTGATGGCCGATATCGCCAAAGCACCAAAAAGCGACCTTTTTGACAAAGGCGCGATTGAAGCCATTATTGAAAACATCTACGATTATCGATATTTGATGCAGACCCGCTCTATCACAACAGATTGTAGCCAAGGACCTGGTTACAAAGATAATGACTGCGACAAAGCTAGAGTAAAAACCGAAAAGAAAACATTGACTGACGACGCACGAAATGTAGCGCAGGAATACACGGAGTTCCAGGATCTCAAAAGCGGTGCCGAAATCGCCTACTCCCCGGTCACCAGCTATGAATACGCAAGCAATGAGTCCTCTTGTCACTACGATGACAATCATTTTTACGCCGGGTTGGTCTGTTCGGAAACGACTCGTTTGTCCGAGCACGACATCGCTTCCTCACAAATTCCCTGGCAATTAAAAAATGCCTATTCCTACAGCCGTGCCGACAAGGACGGCATGATGCAACTGGCCACCACCTTGAGTGTGTCTGCCCTCGATTATCCCGCAGTCCAAGGAAATTTTATTGAGTCTAACCAAAAATCCGTCACAGTGAATAGCCAAAACATTTCAACAACCGATCACTTTAAAACTCTGCTTGCCGGATCGCAAGAGCCGGTGCAGACCAGCCTTGAAACGCAGGTCAAATACAATGCGGCTGGTTTCCCAATAGAAGAGCTTGCTGAAAATGGGACGAAAATGGTGACCGAGTATGACCCGGTCAATTTGACCATCTTCAAAACCATGATCAATGAGAACGGAGGCAAATTGCCTGTCAGCAAAACACAATACGACCCGTTGGGCAATATTTTGGAAAGCTACGAATATTCGGTTGGTAACAAAAAGCTTCCTGGATCAAAGAACGCCGAGGGAGCAAACAATCCGTTTTCCACCTTCATGGTAGAAAAAAATGAATACGATTATTCCTACAGCGTCCCTTTGCTGGTCAAGTCCTATGACACTTATCTGAATTTGACAGAGTACGCCTATGATGACCAAGGGCGGTTGAAGTCCGTCAAGTATTCAAAAAACCTTAGTGCTGCTGACTCCAAGCAACAACAAGATGCAAGCGGCACCTCACATAAACTGATTGAGAACAAAGAACAGAGCTATGATCTCGCCTGCGGCGATGAGCTCGGCTGTTATCAAAAGCTGACCACAACCAATAAATTGACGGGATTAACGAACCTCGTCTATGCCATTGGCCAGGGTGGCGATGATGGTGGCATTAATTTATACAGCGAAAACTCTCTCAACGGCAGACGGCTTAACTCCGTCAATAACAGCTACACGCGTGGCTACCGATTGCTTGAAACAGAAAAACACACCTACGGCGAATCGGGTGCGAACAAGCGACTCATTAGCCGAACAGAATATATTTACGATATCTATGGGCGTCTGAAAACACAAAAAATGGCTGCTTTCAATACCGACTCTCCCAGCCAACCCCCAGTAGAGAGCTACTTGCATCATCACTATGATGCCTGGAACAAAACCCAGGAACGCTATAACATCCTCACTCCAAACAAAAATTATGATACGGCCAAAAATTCATCAGAAAACACACAGTTGAAGGACTACATCAAGACTTATGACATCTTGGGTCGGCAAATCAGCCTTTCCTATCAGCTGGGTGAAAAAGAGCATGACAATCGCAACGATTATGATGGCATTGGCCGTGTTATTAGATCTCAGGATTTCATGGGGAATCTTGGCGATAATTTTTATAATCGAAAAGGAGTGCTCGATCAGTCCTCTTACAAACCTCCGACCGATGTGGATCGAAGCTCTCAAGTGTCTGGCTCGCAAAAGATCAGTTATGTTTACGATGAATTTTCACGTTTGGAGAAAAATAGTTTGAGCATAAACGCTCAATCAATCGGTGATGTCATTTACCATTATGACAGGCTGAGTTTTCCACAAGGCTATGAATTCAGCGGGGATTACGCCGTTGACGTGCCAAAATACGATCCTGACTCGATAAAACGCGATGAGTATAACCGTGTGATCGAATACACGGATAAAAACAAGCTGACCTTCATCACAACTTATAAGCCGGATGGCATGGTAGACAAAGTGACCGTGCAAGATCAAAATAGCGTCAAAATCGGACGCCAGGAAACCACTTATTATGAATATGATCCCTCCAATGGCCTGCATCAGGGTAAAACGCGTTCTAACACCCTGGAGTTCTCCGCCAATGGCAAAACTCAAAAGCAAGAGGTGACTTACGAATATAACGAACTGGCACTGCCAAAAACCGTGACAACCGTCAATCTTGTCGACAAAGATCAAAACACCTCGGTTGTTGAATACGCCTATGACAATCAACAGAGGATAAAGCAGTTGACTTACAGCAACAGTGGCGCGTTTTCCGGTAACGACCTGAACATGAACAAAATAGTCGAGTATCAGTATGACTCTTTGAATCGGATAATCGAGGCAAGTACCACATTCGGCCAAGCGGACGTCACTGAGAATATCGTTTATCACTATGACGGCATCATCGGCGACATAAAAAAGAAAGTCGCGACTCAAACCATCGGCAATAAAAAAAACGTTGTCACCACCGAATATGAGTACAATGCTATCCGGCAATTGTTGGAAATGACTATCACCCAAAGTGTCTCCATAGGAGAAGACACCGAAACAACAACTGAGACACATCAGTATATGTACGACCTCAACGGAAATCTCATCAGTGACACTATCGTGGACGGCGGAACGACAAAGCCTATTGCCGAATACCGATACAACGCCCTCAATCAAATGGCACTCTATATCAAATATAAAGATGGCGCCGAGGAAAACAGATACGTTTACGGCTATTATCCGGGAGGGCATCGTGCCTTCAAAACAAGCAAAAACCAGAGCGTAGCCTTTATCTACAATGCCTCCAATGATTTGCAAAACGAGGCGCTGATTCAAAACTCAGGCCCTCAATTGGACAAGCTGAGCAGTTATGTCGGCGCATTCAGGTACATCAGTGACAAAGCCGTCCCAGAAAGCCAAGTGCAGATGAATGTCAGTGACCTGATGAACACTCCCCTGACACTAAAATCACTTGCGACAGGTGTACATAGCGAAAGCTACAGCATCTCGCCCTATGGCCAATTGTGGGATGTATCGGCTCAGGATGGGGTTGGAGAGCTTCCAGACACAACGGTAGCAAAAAGCGACGATTTTGATTTTGACCGTAATCCCTTTATCTATGCCAGCGGCTATTATGATAGTGAAAGTGGATTACAATTTATGAAATCACGCTATTACTCGGCAGGGATTGAACGCTTTATGTCTCAGGACACCTACGACGTACTGAACCGCTACAACTATGCCAACGCCAATCCCATCATTTATTATGACCCTGACGGGCATATGCCTTTATGGCTGCAATTCACATTTGATCTGGTGTCGTCTGTTGGCGAAATAACCGCCGGAGCACTTTTGGGCAGCCCCTCTTTGGTAATGATGGGAGTGGGCGACACCATCTCTGCAGGATTTGACATCGCTGATATCGCTCAAAAAGGCTGGAGTTATGATAATGGCAAGAGCGTCGGCGGATATTGGTTTAAGAAAGGTGCCACAGCTGCCGTCAATGCGGTAACGAGTAGTGCCTCAAGCGCTATTTCAGATGCTGCCAAAAGCACACTCACGGTTAGCGAAAATGCGAGCGGATTGGCCAGGGCTGGTGCGAGAGCGGCTCGAATCGGCATAGATGCCACCGTTGAAGCTGCCTTAGCCCCAGTCAACGAACTCCCCGACATATTGGAAAAATCTATCTTTGAGTCGGAAGGCTATGACTCCGGCGCAATGTTTGGCAACATGGCTATGTCGGCAATCACTTCCGTCATAGGCTCCACAATCGACTTGGGGCTTGAAAAAACAGGTTTTGACAAAGTTTTGACGACCGAGCCCTATTATGAAAAAATGTACGGCGACTATGAAGCTTCTTTAAAAGCCTTCGAAACAACAGGTGGCCACCAACCCAAAATAACCGCGTTGAGAGCCAACGAATTCGCTGACTATATGACCGAAGGGTACGAGGAGTTTTTTGATGTGTCGACGATTGGCGAGTTAAAGAAAGATATTTCAAGAGATTACAAAAACATCATGATGCGCAAAAAGCTCAATGGCTTGCCGTCGGTGTTGATTAACACGATTGTCGTGCAAACAAGTGATTATGTGGTTGAGTCAACAACAGGGACAGGCTGGCAAGACCGCATTACCAATCCGCTACACCTGTAGTGAAGTACTCAAATAGTCCTTAGAGGGTGTTTAAAAATTATGTTCCTACTGCAAAACCGCCAAAAATGGAGCGGATTTCCGGAATGCCGGACCACCAGAAATTCTCGTTAAATAGTTCAC
>JANQHV010000387.1 GCA_028282505.1 SAR324 cluster bacterium
GTATCCTGCTAAATTGGTACCGGATGCTTTTGCCATATAAGACAGGGCTGCGCGTCCTGTTTCTGTATTTTGGGACATGCGATCCATGATTTCATACCAGGCTCCAGCCAGTGCTTTACCAAATTTCGGGTTTTCTTTTAACGTTTTTGTATTCACGACTAATAAGTCAATAATTTCACCCGGGATTTTGGAAGAATCAAAGACCACTGTAGAATTTGGCATTTTTTTGATTTCGCTCAACTGAGGATTCCAGGTGGTGACGGCATTGACCCCAGGGGAAGAGTAAGTTGCCACAATATCAGCATCCGACGTATTGATGACTTTCACATCTTTTTCTGCCATACCCACACTTTCCAGACCTCGTGCCAGGAGATAGTGGGATACCGACAACTCGACCAAATTCACTTTACGCCCTTTGATGTCTGCCATGGAATTGCCATTTTTTAACACAACTCCATCATTGCCATTGGAGAAGTCGCCCACGATGATGGCAGTTGAATCCACACCACCGGCAGCAGGAATGGTGAGGCCATCCATGTTGGTCATTGTGCAACCATCAAATTTACCAGCAGTGTACTGGTTGATCGATTCGATGTAATCATTGATTTGTACCACATCAATCTCGATTCCATATTTGGAAGCCCATTTTTTGACAATTCCTTCATTGGCTCCATAGTCCCAAGGCATCCAACCTACATAAATGGACCATGCGATTGAAAATTTATCCTTGGCTAAGGCGGGAGTGGTGGTAAGAATCAGAGAAAAACAGGTGAGGAAGAGAAACGTGAAAAAATGCAGATTGAGAGAACGACGTAGAGATGGTAAAGCGTACACGAACATAAAGCCTCCTGTAACTTGGATTAATCTGGGAGGTCTGAAAAGATTAGTACCTCCCGGGCTTTTATCCCTCCGTGTAACCTTTTAAAAGGCCGAAAGCTCTCGGACCAGTCACTGTATCAGTCGGAACCCTAGCTTTCCTGACAAGTCAATGTTTAGTGTGAATCTTTCAGAACGATGATTGCCACACCAATTTCAACATATGGTTGGAATCAGTATGATTTGGATACCTCCCAGTAAGCAAATTGTAATTGAAAAATAGCACTCTTCTTCCTTCAGCATTGAATATGCCAAGAAAACTATTGAGAAGAAATAGAATACCAAAAATATGTTAAACTTCTGATTTTATTAATCTTGTCAAATTCAAATGTCCAAGATTGAGAAATTGTTATATTCTCAACACAGTGTTTTGTCGAATCATTAGATGAATATTATTTAGGCGATTTATTAATAATTTGATTAAAATTTCATCGCTTTAGAAAGAAAATTTAGAACCAAAACTTGTTCTTTTTTAAACAGGCTCTTAGATTAACGTCTTTTCAGAATAAAAGGAGATGCTTTCAGTTCTATGATTAGGTGGCCTTGAGCAGTCCCAGTGGTTTTTGTTTGAGGACATGGTGAGTGGCGACCAGGGCGGTGACCATGCTGAGCAGACTAATGCTGGCAATACTGATGATCATCATGTACCAGGAAAAGTTCCAGATGCTTTCAAAGATGATGTAGGAAATGGTAAAAGAAAGAATCACACTCAGGGCAACTCCAAACAAAGCTGCGAAAAATCCAAGAATGCCAAATTCGATTTGAATGATGGTGCGAATGTCCTGGAAACGCGCTCCAAGCACTTTCAAAAGATTGATTTCCCAGAAGCGTTGCTGTACTTCATAACGGGCAATGGAAAACAACACCACCAACCCAGCCAGGATGGAAAGATAGGCCATAACCCGAATGGCCCAGCTGATTTGATCCGTCACGTTCAAAATCCTGCCCACCAGGAGAGAGACGTCAATGACAGATATATTCGGAAATCGTTCCACAATGCCATTTTGCAGAGAAAGTTTGTTGACTGCGGCAACATTGGAAATGCCAGCCAAAAACGTTTTAGGTGCTTCTTCCAGCACACCTGGCTGGAAGGTAATGAAGAAATTCGGCTGAAAGCTATTCCACTTCACTTTTCTGAGATTGATCACTTTTCCGGTAATCGGTACACTTTGTACATCAAACGTCAGTTCATCACCAATTTTGAGTCCTAAACGTTCGGCAAACCGTTTTTCCAAAGAAATTTCAGGAAGTTGATTGGAAGTGATGTCATAGCTTGCTGAAAATGGTTTGCCTGCCACATAGGCTTCGGAATCCTGTAACTGAGAACGGTAAGATAGATTGAATCCCCGGTTGCGAAAACGTTGTTCGGTTTGCTGTTCACGAGTGATTGCATTTTGCTCTGCATTTGAATCAAATGTGGTACCATTGACGGCTTCCAGACGTGCCCGAATCATGGGAGAGAGGTAAGACAACTGCTGCTGTTCTTTCTCTAAATAGGTTTGCAGAGAATTCACTTGTTCTGGTTGGATATCAAACAGAAAAAAACTGGGAACTTTGACATCCACCGGTTGACTGATTTCTGCCTGCAACCCCTGCTGGATCTGAGGAATGATGTTGAGCAACAAGGCACCCAGGCCAATTGCCAGGAAACAGGAAATGGCTCCAAGCCGGTTGCGGTTGAGGTTTCTGAGAGCAAGTCGCTGCGTGACCCCTTGTCTGTTGGAGAATCTCCCACAAAGTACTAAAATGCCCCAGGCAACCGCTCCCAACACCATCAGAGCGATCAAAAACAAAGCAAGGAACAAGCTGCCAATAATCCAGGAGTTTGCCTGCCATACTGCCAGAATCCAGTAGATGACGGTCCCAGGTAAATAGCTCAGACCAATCCCCAGAAAGGAGCGCGAATCTTCATGAGCTGAGATGATATTTTCATGGAACAGGGTAATGGGGTTGAGGTGATAGATCCGGGTCAAAATGGGCAAACAACAAATGACACTGCCCAACGTGCCCATGAAAAACGCCAATAGCAGGCTGCTCCATCCCATCTGACTTTCGAAACCTTTTGGTAAAAAATCTTTCAATACGGCAGGCAATAAAGGGAGCAGGAAGAAGGCCAGAACACTGGCAATGGCGGCACTGATCAATCCCAGAATCACAATCTGAAGGAGCATCATCAGGTAAGCATCTTTTCGAGTAGCGCCCAGACTGATCAAAATGGCCATTTCTTTAAAGCGGCTGACCAAAAAACTGCGGAATAGATACGCTGCCCCGACTCCTGCCAAAAACAGGGCAATTAGAGCAACCAGGCCCAGGTAGTCATTGAGATAACCCAACACTCGCCCCAATTGGTCGCTGGCATCTTGGTGAGTTTCGACACGAATTTTAGGAGATCCGGGATACAAATCATCCAGGCGCTGTCGCAGACGCTCAATGACTGCGGGCAGATCAGCTTCTGGGGACAAACGATAGAAACGTAAATAGCTCACCCTACTGCCCAGGCTGATCAAACCAGTTTTTTCAATCTGATTGGCGGCCATATAAATGGTGGGTACTCCGGCAAACACTGAAATGGCACTGGTGGGATCGTCCACAATTGCATCACTCACAACAAAGGGAGTCTCTCCAATCTTGAGGGAATCTCCTTCTTCCAATTCCAGGGCCAGCATCAAATCATGGGCAACCCAAATGGATTTGCTCGCAAGGAGCTGTTCGGTCGCCATCCGATGCTCTTGACTTTGCTGGGTGAGCGTCCCTCTATTCTTCAGGACAATCTGGCCATAGAGGGGGTACTGGTCATCAATGCCAATGACCCGGACCAATCGTGAATTGTTCTTACCGGCAATCATAGAAAAAAAACGGACTTGTTCTGATTCTCCATGGCTGGGGGCAATGACTTCAGAAAATAGTTGCAATTCTTCCCTGGTAAAAGGCTGATTGGAGCTCACGCTGAGATCTGCGGTCAGAATAGCCTTGGAATTGTTTTCTAAGTGCTGCTGAATGGAGGTTTTGAAAGAGTCCAGGGCAATGAAACCAATCAATCCCAAAGAGAGATTGAGAATAAAAAACAAGCTGAAACGGGCGTTATTTCTTATTTCTTTGAGGGCAAGTCGGGCCAACAGAATCATACAAACTTCCCTTCCTTCAAAACCTGTTTCCGATGGCAACGTTCTGCCAATTGTTCGTTGTGTGTGACAAACAGCAGGGTCATTTGAATGGATTGCACCAACTCAAATAAAAGATCAGCAATACGCTCTCCTGTTTTATTATCCAGATTGCCTGTTGGTTCATCAGCCAGCAACAAGGCCGGGCGCACAACCAGAGCACGAGCAATGGCAACTCGTTGTGATTCTCCACCACTGAGTTGGTGGGGAAAATGATTGCGGCGGTGTTCCAGACCAACTTGTTCCAAGGCTTCTTCTGCTTTGGCAATCGCTTCTGGATCATGGCTGAGTTCCAGGGGCAATGAAATATTTTCCAGTGCGGTGAGGTGAGACATGAGATGGAACTGTTGAAAAATCACACCAATGTTTTTGGCACGAAATTTTGCCAGTTGTTCTTCACTCATTTCATGAAAATTCTGGCCGTTCAACCAGATGGTTCCTGTCGAAGGTTGATCCAGTCCTGCGATCAGGGAAAGGAACGTGGACTTGCCACTTCCCGATTGCCCCAGAATGGCTACGGTTTCCCCTCGTTGCAACTCCAGATTGATTCCCGTCAAAACTTCGATAGGGTTGGTGGTATCTGCCGTATAAAAGTGTTTCTCTAAATTATTTACTTGAAGGATCATGAGATAATAGAAAAATTAGAAATGATGAATCATGGATGAAAAAGCAGAATTATAGTGCTCTAGAAAGTTTTTTTCCTGGAACACTGTACATTCATGAAGGTGGCAAGAGTGGCAGCAGGTGTTCGAAAACCATATCGGCAATAATTTGGTGTCCTTGATTGTTGGGATGGATACCATCGGGTAAATTGAACTCAGGGTGTCCGGCTACACCATCCAGCAGAAAAGGAATGAGGTGTAGTTTGTATTCTTCAGCCAGCTTGGGATAAACGGAGGCAAAGTTTTCGGCATATTGAACTCCATAATTGGGGGGTATCTTCATGCCAGCCAGGACCACCTTGATTTTTGCCTGCAAGGCCAATTGGATCGTTGCTGCCAGATTCTGTCTCATGGCTTCGGAATCCAGGCCCCGTAGTCCATCATTGGCCCCTAAGGCCAGGACTAAAATATCTGGTTTGATGCGTAAGTACCATTTTAAACGGGATAAAGCACTTGCTGAAGTGGAACCGCTGATTCCAGCATTGATCACTTTGACATTTTGGTAGCCTTTGGCTTGAAATGCCTGCTCCACCAAATGAGGATAAGCTTCTGTTTTGTCAAGACCATATCCTTCTGTTAACGAATCTCCCAAACACAGGATGGTGAATTTTTCCTCCGCATGAGCGGGATGGATCCA
>JANQHV010000403.1 GCA_028282505.1 SAR324 cluster bacterium
ATTATTCGATTGATCATAAAAAAGTGGGGGTTCAATTTCTCAACATCAATCCAGAAGAAGAAAAAAAATTGAAGCGTCTGATAGAGATTTTTTCTGAAAATGAAAATAATTTCTTACGTTGTGAACTGATCGGAAAAGAATGAAATCAATTGGTCACAATTTGGGCAGACTGCCTCAACTTTTCCAAATAGGATGTCATTGCTTTTTGACGTTTTTGATCAAATAACCCATTATGATATTGAGCGTATAATTTTTCAGGTAAATTTCGACAGTCAGCTCCATTATTATACCGGACACTCTGAATATATAATAGATGGTATCCAAATGCTGTCTGAACCAATTGGCTCGGAGTTCGTTCTTCTAAAGAAAAAATGACTTGATCAATTGCTGGCAGTAATTGCCCTCGTCGAAAGAAACCTAAATTTCCTCCTGTTTTTTGGGCACTTGGATCTTGAGAATATTTTTTCGCCAACTCTTCAAACGGAATTCCTTCCTGCAAACCTTTTTCTACTAAGTTTGCTGCATCAAATGCTTGCTCCTTTGAACCACGAAAAAGAATTTGTGCAACTTCCAGTTCTTTTGTACTTTCTGCAGTCTCTTCACAAAACTGTTTCACTTCTTCTTCTGTAACAAAAACTTTTCCACCCACTTCCTGGGCAATCAATCGCTGTTTTAGTAAATCTTTAGAGACAAGTTCCCTTAATCTATCTGGATCATAGACAATAGTAATCTGAGGATTGGCTTGTGCCAAACGATTTATTTGTTCTTCTATCTCTTCTTCCGTGATCTCAAACTTTAATTCTTTCGCTCGATCAAGGATCAATAACTCATCAACCAAACCCTGAATTACTTTTTTTTCCACTTGCGCCAACTGTTTGTCACGTTCCTGCCCAGTTGGCAGTGTTTCCATGATTTGTATGCGTAAAGCTTCTGTTGCTTCTGCTACTTCATTATTTGTCAAGATTTCATTATTCACAATAACTTTGACATAATCCAATATCTTTGTTTCTGCATAAGAAATGAAAACTAAACCAAAAAGAAGACAAAACAATGAAATACTGAACCGGTATTGCATCTCAATTTACCTTGTATAATCAATTTGAAGTGAGGCTGAACGATACTGTGACCATTTTATCGCCTTTTGACGTAGCACTTGTTTTGGCAACTTGGGCGGACGTTCAAAAGATTCAACTGTCACCTGTTTAAATAAATGGTTATCTAAATAATATTCTGTTTGCAAAGGATAGTTTAATCTCTGTTTGTATGGAGTGATGCGTTTAAACAAAACTCGAATCATATGTTTTTGTTCTCCTGCTCGAATACTGTAATTCAATGCCTTCAGTAAAAAATTATGCTGATCTAGCAGAACAAAATGGTCGCTGCCCCTGTCTCCAACACGATAAGAGATACTATAATCATTATCACGATAAAGGGAAATATCTTTCCCGTGGACATTCACTGTTTGCAACGCTTTTTCCCAGTCCTTTGCACGACTGACAACAAAAAGGAGATAGTGCGGAAAAATATCCATTTTTGAAAGAAAACGTTGATCTTGTGTCGTCGTACTAACGATGTCTCCATTGGCTTCATAATAAAAATGTAATAATTGCTCATTATGATCAAAGGTCTCAACGACAATAAAGTTATTCATTTCCCAATAGATAGATTGCTGATAACCCAATTCCAATATTTCAACAGGCTGCTGGCTTTTCTCTATCTTCTGCTCAAATGGGTCAAACACATGTACCTGTGTCGTGAGCATAACCCGATCCCATCGTTTCGACTGCTGTAAAATATGAAACATCATATCTTGCCACTTCAGTTGATAGGAAAAGCTATTGCTTCCTCCCAAGAAAAAAAAGAAGAAACCACAAAAAACTTTAAACAACCAAGGTATTTTTTTTGATAAATTGTTCATATTATCAACCGACATTATCACTTGTTAGACAACAACTTCCCCATAATAAGGCGTAGTCGCCATTTTGCCAAGCATCTTCTGATATTTTTTAGGAAGAACCATATTTGCCTGATTTATCTGGAACTTTTTCGTAAATGAGTAATGAAGGAAAATCATCCTTTTTAATATATCGACCATCCTGAGAAGCTTGATCTAATAGAGGAACAAGACGGCGATAAGTTTCCTCGGGTATATTTGAACTTTTGGCATCTCGCGTTAAAATCACAACATGTGGTGATTTGTCTGCAAAAACTAGATCTTCTCTTTCTCCTGAATATCTAGGCAAAATTTTCAATAAAGGAAATTCTAACAAATAGATTCCAATCGCATCCGCTGCCCAAATCTTTTGATTCGTATCCAATCGCTCTGTATATTTTCTTATTTCTTGAATCGTCTCATAATCATCAGGATTAGGCAGTTTCTTTAACCATTGCTGAGGATAGACCGTGGCACTTGTTAGAATAAGTATTGTGATCATGGCATAAAGATACTGACGTAAGGCTAATGGGAATTTAAATAACCATCCTGTACCATTTTGTAAAGCACGAACACCATAAAGCACACCAAGGAAAACAACCGTCATGGGCATGTCTTGATAATAGTATTTCAAAGACAACATATTCGAGGAACCATCACTCAGCCAAACGAGAGCAAAAGCAGGCAAAATAAATCCCAAGGTTCGAAAATCCAACAGTGGTAAGGCACCTACAGAAAGCAAACATAAAACAAAAAACCTTAGCTTTTCTGGAATCATTTGCAATGGTCCAAAGCGTGATTGGTGATGCAAAGGACTCCCAATACCTTGATAAAAGAGGGGCATAATCAAAAAATAAATCATCAGGCCGATGACAACTCCTGCTAGTATCATTACCAAACCACGGCGTTTATCCTCAAAAAAATAAAAATGACCACCTACACAAATCCAGATAAATGCTAAATTTTCCTTAAATCCTGTTAAAAACAGCAGGCACAACACCATGCTCCCATATTTCTTACGGATGGCCAGAAAGAATGCTCCAATGATGAGAGGAGATGCTAGCGAAGTTGGCTGAAATTCCCAACGCATGGTATAAGCATAATACACATTCACCAACCACAAAATTGGCGTCAAATATACCCAACGAGAATTTGCTCCCAACAAATGTTGTCCCAATTGATACAATAAAAATGTTGAGATTGCAAATGCCATAATCTTTGCAAATGTTAGCCATAGTAAACTGGAGGATAGCTTGACAAATGGCGCAAAAAGCAGGAGTGAAGGAGTGAAATGATCAGCAAAACCGTGAAATCCTAAAACAGAACTATAATAATGACCTCTCTCTAACCAGTTGACTAGCAGATTGAGAAAAAGCCCGGTATCATAAACTCGATACTGCAAAGAAAAATAATCCCTGATGGCCAATAATACCCAGCCTGACAAAATCCACACACTAATTATTAAAAAATATTTTTTTTTCAATACCCAAAGACACTGTTCTTCCAAAGCATGATGATGAGCTAAATACAGTAATCCAACGCACAGTACTAAGACGCCCAAAACAAAAGCTGCTGTATTGGCTTTCAACCCGAACAGCAGTGGAAGTTGAAGCAAGACAGGCCCTAAATAAAGCCCTAGAACCCGATAAAATGAAGACATTTTATTCAGTGGAAAAGACATGATGTACGGGATTTTTAGAATAGATTGCTCGAATATAATTAAGCTGTTAATTCAAATGAATCAATCGTGTTGCCATTGAAGTCAATCGCAGTACCTGTTAAAATTGTGTCATTAATTTCAATTAAAACAAAATGGTATGCGGCTTTTCCTACCGCCTCATCTGGACTTCCTGCAAGATCTCGCAACTCGGCACCACCACCACCAGTCGTAATATAAGTAACAGGGTCGCCATCTTCTGTATAATCGACCCTTGGAAAGAATCGTTCATATGCATGTACATCCCCTCCAAATATAATTTGAACTCCAAAACGTTCTGCAATGGGAGAGACCACATTTCCAATAGACGGCTTTGGCCCACGACCAATAGCCGTCGTGAGTATCGAGTGAGACAAGAAAATAAATTTCCAGGTATGTGTCGAATCTTGCAATGTCCTCTCTAAAAACTGCTCTTGAGCCTTGACATTACTCCCATTAACAATGGTATTAGAATTCAATCCCACAAAAAGTGAATTTCCAAAGCTAAAAGAATAATAGTCTTCCGTTGCTTCAATGTTGTTTTTAGGTAAAGAAAAAAATTTGTAAAATGCTTCTCCGTCCTCAACTAAATCATGATCACCTATTACTGGATAAAACGGGATTCGATGAATAAAAGAGCGATACGGTTCAAAATATTTACTGCGATATTCTCCTTCATATCCATCATAAACAACGTCACCTGTGTGAATTAAAAAAGACGCACTACTGGCATGTTCCAGCATTTGAGCGGCAACTTTCAATTGTGGTTCCGTTCCATGACCACTATCTCCAATCGCAATAAATGAAAATGAAGTTTTACTGCCTTCTGGCAACGCCGTTCGAAAGGAGCGCAATGGTCCGACTCTGATCTTTCCTTCTTTTGCCTGATAATAATAAATGGTATCTTCCTCCAAGCCCATAATTTCAATTTCATGGAATGTAGCTCCAGAATCAGAAACTCTTGTGACTAATGATCCATCCTCCTCATACACCTCTACCGTACCTACTTCTTTATCAGCAGACTGCCACAGAACGGTCACTCTACCCGTAGTTACATGTTGAATATAGGGTAAAATAGGTCCAAGTGTTTCTAATGCCAATTCTGTTTCTGGTTGATCACAGCTCGGCAAAAATGGCAGTAATAAGCCCCCATATAAGCATCGAAAAAAACGACGTCTAGAAAACATAGTACTCCTACATGATAAATTTATAGTTACTCTCTAATTTTGCTCAACAAATCGTGACTGCTTAAAAAAATAACTGACGTTACGTGGATGAAGGCTGATTACCTTTAGCAAGATTCGTAAACATAACAATAAACTACCCCGGAGCAAGCTCTCTCGCTTTCGCTCGATCCTTTGGACGGGGTATTTGGTATAACCGCGCAGCAAGCTGCGGGGAATTAACCCAAAACAAGATTAAAAAATAATAGTCTACGTATTTAAATATGCTGGATTTTTGCCTCAACTCCCCTATAACCACATGACAATATTTAAATCCATTTTTAAATTTCAGTCCTCTACGCTAAATCAAGCAATCAACAAAGGATTAAATATTGCATAACCAATTGAGTCCCAACTCTAATAAAAAGATCAGTTTTTACCATTAATTTTACAATTTGTAAGACGTAATATGTCCAAAAGTGTTTATTTGATATTGTTGATTTTACTTAGCACAGCTTCTACGATTTGGGGGAGTCTCCCTGATTACGAGCTCAACACAATGAATCAGCAAAAAGCTAATTTAGGCAGGCTTCAGCAATATCCCATACTGGTCATTATATCACCCCAATTGGACACAACCGAAAAATCTGTACACCTTTACCAACAATTACACCAAAATCTGAAAAACCATACTTATCTTTTAGTTGCACCTGATTTACCATTTTTTGCTTCCAATGAAACAACACTCCATGCCTTAACACAAGCAATAGATGATGATGCCAAATCAGGAGTACTCTTGGATTGGAGTCGCAATGTAATAAAGCTTCTCTCTGCAGAAAACAGTGACGAACCTTTGGTCTTACTATTGGAAGCAGACGGTACAATCTTGGGACGTTACCACTATCAAACAGCGATAGATGCTTTTGAATTTGTTACCAATACTTTTTCTGACCTGTTACCTTTTTATCCTAAAGAATTATGGGCTAATTCATCCAAAAAAAATCAACATTTACGTCAAAAAATCAATTAGGTGATTTCCAAGAGTGAATTTACCCCGATTGTATCGGATTTTTTGAGAGCTTTCGGACATCCCAAAGGACACATAGCCCGCTATGTAACTGAATCAACAACGCCAAAGATCTTAAAAAAGAAGAGGCCAGTACACTTGAAGAATCGCAAAAAATAACACATATCCCTCAAAATGGAAATTTTAAGCCTTCCAAACCTCATCAAACATCTACAGTCTCCTTCCAAGCGCGTCCAAATGTGGGCAACCTATCACCTTGTAGAACGATGGGAAGAACACGCACACGATTTCGTTTCACTTCTCATTGAATCCAATATCCCAGAAATACAGGAATCTGGAATTTACTTAATAGGGCGTAAAAAATTAACCGATTTTGCATTTCCGCTTTTTCGAATATTCAATAGTTCTGAAGGAGCGTTACATCAAGCAACGATCACTGCACTGGCAGAAATGCAGTATTCCGAATTAGAACGTCCTTTATGGAATTGGCTCGACGAATTGCTTGCTTCCAACGAAGTTAATCTGCTTGCTTTACAATGTGCTACCCAGAACTTGCTATTATTTGACTCCAACAATTCGTGGTGGGAAATAAATAAAAGAATCAGTTCCTACTACAATCATCATATTAAATCATTGGCACTATTTAGTGGTTTAAGTGAGTACATTACCACTCAGGAGCAGTTGACTGAAGTAATCCAGCACTATGCAACTTACCGAGATCACTTCACAGACCCACAGTTCATGAACTATTTCTTGAGTGTCTTTGATAATCAAGAAATTATAGAATTCATTCGTCTTCGTATGAACTATGGCTATTCCATGCGATTAATATATCAAGAGTGTCTGAACCTCCTCGAATGGAATATACCACCTGAACTTACAGAAATATTAAAAACAATCGACACTTATTGCACAGAACAATCCATTTATCTACTTCCCGAAATACTAATAGAATTCATCCGTGTTATGTCTCCCAATGGGAAAAAATCACTTGAAGAGCATTTTCTCGAGCAATTTAAAAAAGTGTTTTCTAGTTGGCATGACACGATTATCAAGATTCAAGATCAAGAATTTTTCTTTATCTTATCACTCCCATTAGCTCACTTTATCAAAGAAATAGAAAAAGATTGTTTACGTTCTCCTCAACAAAATACAACACGAATCGCTCGGATTTATCACTCCCCATTTCTACGTTCTTCATTTATGGTCCATGTTATCAACTTACTGGCTGATAAATCACTTGAGCGTCACTCTCCCCCCTCATATCCCATTGACTTCATTAATGACACCCCCAAAGATGCGTTATGGAGACTAGTAACAGGCCAAACAGAAACAATGGATTACCCTTTTTCTTTACTCCTTCCAAAGCCCTGGGAATACGATATACCAATTTTAATTCCCCAGCTTGTCAAAATTTATAAACAAAAATTTGAACACTTTATTGCTACTTCCCAGCAAAAAGAAGTAGATTATGCTTTAGAGCTGTTCAAGAAAGAACCTGATCAGGAAATAGTCAGCCTGACTTTAAAACATTTCACCTTATTGATTAATCAACATTTTCATTTATTTTTTGAGTTTATTGAACATATTCCTGATCAACGCTTCATTGATCCACTCATTCAACACCATCGAGAAGGTGAAACAGAAATCCAACAGCTGATCGAATTATTGTGCGAAATTCACCATCATCCCAACCCATTTTCAGAACCACCTGCAACAAATCAGAAAAATATTGGTTACGCCCGAATTTTATGCCCAGAATGCCATACTTCGTATCGCTACCCAATCAACATTTTGTATTTTGACCAAGAAGCCTTAGAACAGCGACGCTTGTTCACCAATAAAGATATTTGGACAACAGACACATTTTCTTGTAAAAACTGTCATTCAACTCTCCCATTTGAGGTTGGAGATAATTTTTTAGCCAATCTTTATGCAGAAATGTTGACTGCGCATTTATTAAAACTCAGTGAAGAAGAAAAAAAAGCACTCGCCATTTATAAACCCTTACACTTTCCCCGCTATTTCGGCAAAAAAACGAATCCTGGTGTTTTTCTAAAAAAAGTAAAAGCCGATTTACAGACCAATCGACTGTCTAAAGCAGATCAAAGCCAATTGTTGTTAGAGTTGGGAAAACTATATCTGGCTATCGAAAAATTAACAGAAGCCCAAGAAACATTCCGTCAAAGTTTAGATCTGGTTGGTGACCAGCCATTAGCCCTCTTTAATATAGGAATCATTGCTTTTCGCCAGAAAAACATTCATGATGCCCGGCTACACTTTTCACGCTTCACCAGATTATACTCTGCAAAAGATTTTGAACAAGAAGAAGAAAACCTATTCAATTTGGCTACACATTATTTAGAAATCCTAGACCATCGTGAATTTAAGCGCACTACGTTTAAATTAATCAGTTCATAGATATCATCATTAGATTGGAAATTATTGTATTTTACTGTATAAATACTTCGACATTTTTTTCGTAAAATTACATAATAAAGGTTTTAACTTACCAAAATCCACTATAGAGATTTTAATGTAGATGAGTTTCCACTAAGAGAGTCTCATTTGACATAGTATTTCAACAACCCAAAGGCTCAATTATTATAACCACAACGGATTTGTAATTAGCCCCATCAATTATGGAGAAGTAATGGGAGAAACATTATTTACCTCAGAAAGCGTAACAGAAGGGCATCCTGACAAAATGTGTGACAACATTTCTGATGCTATTTTAGACGCGATGTTA
>JANQHV010000436.1 GCA_028282505.1 SAR324 cluster bacterium
ACAAAATTAAGCTGGAGGAAGGCAGAGAAAATGCCTTCACTCGCCAGGCCCAAGGACTGCGCTCCCATATTTCTGACGTACGCCGTAATATGGAAATCATTAAAAATTATCAAAAGCAGTCAGAAAAAGCACTGAGAGACAATAAAGCGGTTTATAATACCTCGCTCTCTATTGATGAAATCACGAGTTATTTGCTCGAATCGGGGGGAAAGCTCTCTGCCAAGGAAGAAGAAGAGCGAGATGCAAAGAAAATGAAAATCTTCAAAAAAGCTTCTGAGATTCTTCTTCTCTTGCGGGTACTGCCTTTGTTAAGATCGGAAGCAGAGAAGCTCTCAAACCAGTTGAAAAAAATAGATCAAGATGATCCCATTGTCCACCTGCTCCAGGCCAAGGTCAGTATGAGTGATCTGGTTTTTAAAGTAGGACAGTTCCAAGGAGGAGACCGTACCAGTGAAATGCGTAACCAGATTCAGGAAGCCTTCAAAAAAACTCATAATTTCTACGGACTTGCTGTGAAAAAAGTAGGCAAGTTTCCCAAAACCAAGCTGGAATATTCAGTGTTCATTGAATATGCTTACTTGATCCATTATTTCTACAAAGTCGCTAAAACCACCTTGGGTATACGCCTGCCCCGTGAATGGTTAGAAGCCATTTTCAAGAAAACTGTTAAATTGCTGGAACTCGCCCAGGAAAAAGGGAAGGTTGATGCCATCATGTCCGATATCCTCAGGGACATGGTTGATGAAGGTTTTGCCCAGGATTGAAGATGGGATTTCCAACAAAAAAATGGACTTTGGAAAGAAGCTTATGCAGGCACCCGATAGGTATCAAATTATCCTGCTAGGAGGGCCGCCCCATAAATACCACTGGAGTCTCCCAGTTCATTTTTGACGATTGGCACCGGAAGCCTGGTGTTGAACAGCTGGCGGTTGGCTGATGCCTGACCTTCTGTATAAAGTATGGGTAGATTAGAAACCCCTCCTCCAATCACCAAAATACTCGGATCAAAAATATTGATCAAGCTGGCCATGCATCTCCCAAAATAATAAATGAAGTCGGTCATCGTCTTTTGAGCATTGGGGTCGTTTTCTGATGCATAATCCCGATAGATTTCCTGAAGTGTTTTTGTTTGGTTGGTATATTCCTGATAAATGCGTTGTACTCCCATACCAGAAAGATACAATTCCATGCAGCCTTTTTGTCCACACCAACACTCAGGCCCATCTAAGTCCAGGCAGATGTGCCCCCATTCTCCAGCATTGTCGTGCACGCCCTTCCAGATTTTTCCATGATGGACAATACCACCTCCCATGCCTGTGCCCATGATGATGCCCAGGACCATTTCCTTTCCTTGACCAGCTCCCATCAATGCCTCACTCAAGGCAAAGCAGTTTGCATCATTTTCCATGAAAACCTCGTGCTCCACCAATTCCTCCAAATCTTTTTTGAGTGGCTGGTCGATCAAGCAGGTGGTGTTGGCGTTCTGCACCAGCCCCGTTTGTGGGGAGATGGAACCAGGAATTGCCATGCCAATGACATGCTCCTCATCAATCAATGATTGATAATCACGAATCAAACCAGCAACCAACTGTACAATCCAGGTATAACCTTTTTCTCTCTCTGTGGGGATTCGTTTTCGTTCAATCACATCCAGTGCGTTTTCCCCAGTCAATATGATTTCAGTTTTTGTGCCACCTAAATCGACTCCTATTCGCTTCACAGTTACTCCATCCTTTCTCGCTTTTTCCTCTCATGAAGTGTTTCTTCGTATCATTTTGTTCCTCAAAAACTCTATCAAAAAACAAGGACTTGAGAAAGTGAAATACTGATCCGATAATAGCCTTGTGTTTCCAGCCAATTATTGTAAAAAAGAAAGTTTTAAATCGAATTTTTATGGAATTTTATTGATGAGAAGGAATAAAAGTTATGGGTTTACGAGTTCCTGTGAGTTGGTTAAATGACTATGTCCCGACCTCCGATGTGGAAGAATTGGCAGAACGTTTGACACTGGCTGGTTTAGAAATTGAAATGGTAGAACACATTGGACAGCAGTGGGAAGAGGATTGTTTGTTTGTTGCTGAAATACTGGAAGTCAGCCCTCATCCGAATGCGGATCGCCTGTCTTTGGCCAAGGTCAATTACGGTCAGCAAGAATCAATGTTGGTTGTTTCAGGGGCTCCCAATCTGAGAGAATGGGAAGGTAAACCGATTTCATCGCCGATCAAAGTTGCCTTTGCCATCACAGGGGCCACTCTGGTCGATGCCTATAGCGAAGAGGAACGGACGATCCAACTCAAACCTTCAAAAATCCGTGGTGTTCATTCCGAAGGGATGTTGTGTTCTGAAAAAGAATTGGGATTGAGTGATGCTCATGAGGGAATTCTGATTCTTCCCGACGATGCTCCCGTGGGAGAATCACTGCGATCCTATTTGGGCGATGCAGTTTTACACTTTGATATCAAAGGAGGGTTCAGTCATTTGCTGGCTGTACTGGGCATTGCCAGGGAAGTAGCAGCCTTGACCAACTCCTCTTTCAACAAAGAGGTCATTGGCAACATCGAATCCACTGCTCATGAAATTACAGCAGAGCCCTCTTTTGTTAAGCTGGAAATCGAAAATCCTGATTTGTGTGCACGGTATTCTGCTTTGCTGATTGAAGGAGTGACACTGGGACCTGCCCCCTTTTGGATGCAGCAGCGTCTCCTTCGTGCTGGAATGCGACCGATTAATAATATTGTGGACATCACCAACTATGTGATGCTCGAAATGGGGCAACCCCTCCATGCCTTCGATTACGACCTGCTGAAAGAACACGACGGTGGGAATCCTCCCACCATCATGGTCCGCTGTGCCAAAGAGGGAGAGACAATGACTACCCTGGATGGAGAAGAGCGGACCTTTGATCCAGAAATGCTCTTAATTGCAGACAGCCAAAAAGCAATTGCCATTGCAGGGATCATGGGAGGAACAGAAACAGAGATTTGTGATAATACTATCAATATTCTGTTGGAGTCTGCCAACTTTGAATTCTTGAACAACCGCCGCACTGCACAACTGTTGAAATTGAACACCGAAGCGAGTGAGCGCTTTGGCAAACGGATTGATCCGGAACTGACACTATCTGCTGCTTTTCGTGCTGCTGAATTGATGGTCAAATACGCAGGAGGGACTCTGAAACCAGCATATGGAGATCTCTACCCCAAGAAAAAAGAAACACTCTCCATTGAGCTGGACCCTCACTATGTCCATCGCCTCCTCGGCATTGATCTGGCACAATCAGAAATTATTGAAATTTTAGAAAGACTCGAATTTGAGGTCACTGCTGGTGAAAAATTGCAGATCACCGTGCCCAGCCATCGCATGGACGTGACCATTGCTGCTGATCTGGTGGAGGAAATTGCCAGGGTCTATGGATACAATCGAATGACTGGCACATTGATGGATGATGAACTCCCAGAATACCATAGCAACCTCCAATTGTTGTGCAGTGAAAGAGTAAGGGATATTTTGACAGGAATTGGCATCGATGAAATCATCACCTACTCCATCATCGATACACAAAAGGAAGGACTCCTGACGGAAGATAACCAGGTGAATGCAACGCAATACGTCGCCCTCAAAAACCCGCTGACAGCAGAAAGAACTCACTTGCGACAGTCTTTGCTGCCCGGTGCATTAGCAACAGTTCAAAGGAACTTAAAAAACCATGAACAAGTTGCGGTTTTTGAAGTGGGCAATACCTATCATCCCCAAAAGAATGCGTTATTGCCTGATGAACGACCAGAATTGAGTATTTTGCTAACAGGGAGGCGGTTTCCATCGTCCTGGATGAACAAAGATGATGACCAGAAAATCGATTTTTATGACCTCAAAGGCGCAGTGGAAGCCCTGTTAGAAGGATTGCACATCAAAAGTTTCGAATGGAAAAAAGCGTCCAGACCCGCTTATCATCCCGGACGTTGTGCCGAAGTCCTCATCAATGGAAAATCGTTGGGGGTGGTTGGGGAAATTCATCCAAAAATTAACCAGAAATTTGACTTACCCCAGCAAGCGGTCTGTGCTGCCGAACTTGATCTGAAACAACTGGCCGACTATTGGGAACAAGAATATTCCATTACGGAACTCTCAATTTATACACCGATTTATGAAGATTTGGCCTTTGTTGTGGAGGAATCCGTTCCTGCCAGCATGGTAGAGTCATTGATTCTACAAAATGGGCACCCCCTGCTGACCCAAATACAACTATTTGATATATTTCGAGGGGATCGGGTGGGGAAAGGTAAGAAAAGTTTGGCTTATGCCCTGACCTATCAAGCTCATGACCGGACTTTGACCAATCAGGATGTTGAGCCTGTCCGAGAAAAAATCATTGCTCAGCTCAAAGCAAAACTGAATGCTGAACTGCGTATTTGATGTTTTTAGCCCTCAGGCAGCAATGCTCTGGCCTCATGATAGGATAATTCCTCAAAACCACTTTTGTGTATGGAAATATTGAGAGAATATGCCAATGCTGAGGCAAAAATTCTCTGATAATAGGGAAGCTTTTCGTTAAAAATGGGTAGGATACTGGTCACTGTATCCGCATTTTCCAGCATCTGTTCAAACTCCAGTTGGCGATTTACGATATCATTCTGGAATTCTGGGTTATTGGTGGCTTCTTCACTCAACTCCAGCGTCCAGGTCATATCTTCGTGCAACAAGCATTTTCCAATATAGCCCCCCAGCTCTCCGTTTACCCATTCTTCTGGAGCAATTAAGGAGAGCCGATATTGTTTTCTTTTGTGGTATAAATAATAACATTGCCCCATGACTGGTTTGAAGGCAAATCGACTTTCTAAGACAAACAGTGAAGTGAACAGTTCACTGGAGATTTGGTGGATCGACTTGGCAGGGATCGATAATAGTGGACGGGACTTTTCCAGATTCTCCAAAACAGGAACGAGCCCTTTTCCTTGTGGATTTGGTGTGTTATTCATGATCAAGAAAATTGATAACTCATGTTACGTGTACAGTTTTTGAAGAAAGTTCATCTTTGTTCATCGGTTTCAGTTCATTTAGGCAATGTTACAATAAATTCTGTAAAATGTCCTTCTTTACTCTCTACCTGAATAGAACCATGATGTCCTTGCACAATAATATCATAACTCAAGGAGAGTCCCAATCCAGTCCCCTCACCTGGTGGCTTAGTAGTAAAGAATGGTTCAAATATTTTATCGAGATTCTTTTTAGGAATGCCATTACCATTGTCAAAAATTCGGATCTCTATTCGGTTTCCAAGATTGTTGGTACGGACTTTGACCATTGGTGAAAACTCTGGATCATTTTCTTTAGACTTTTGATGAGCAGCATAAAACGCATTATTCATCATATTCACAAAAACCCGGCTTAGGTCTTCTGGAATGACATTGATCTTTTCGAGGTGCTGATCAAAAGCAGATTCTATGTTAATATTAATAGTTTTATCTTTGGCACGCATACTCGGATAAGCAATCTCCAGTAACGTTTGAAGAAGCTGATTGATATCTGTCAACTGATGTTTTCCTTTATTCCCCTTCGCGTGCATCAACATTCCTTCAACAATCCGGTCGGCGCGTTTACCATTTTTTTCAATTTTAGTCAGGGATCGTTTCAGCATTTGGAAAACCTCACTCGTGTCCTTGTCTTTTAGATTGATTTTGGATTTTTTTTGTTTGTCTTGAAGCTCTTCTAACAAATCTGTGGAAATTTCGGCAAAATTATTCACTAAATTGATTGGATTTTTTATTTCATGAGCGATGCCTGCAGTCAAAGCTCCCATAGACGCCAATTTCTCTTGAACAATCAATTGATTTTGTGTTTTATGGAGGTTTTCCAAAGCTTCGTTTAGATCGGCCGTTCGTTGATTCACTCGTTCTTCCAGTTCTTCATTGAGCAAATGCAACTGTGCTTTGGATTTTTCCAGCTCAAAAATTGTTTGGAAGAGTTTATCGGTCATTCTATTGAATGCATTCTCTAATATCTCCAGTTCATTTTGATTGCGCTGTTTGGGAGGGTGATTTGTTTTTCCAAAGATGTTCAGATTAACTTTCCATCGTTTTCCATCGGAATTCTCAAGATTATCCAAAGGCAACCCATCCACAGCAGTGGTCAGTTGTTCCAAAGGACGCCCCAGAATCATACGGCCAAAAAACAAAAATATAATCCATAGCGCCAGTGTTTTGATGATGGCACTGATCAGAATCAGGATAAATCCATATTTTACTCTTTGAATCACAATACTGGTACTGGAATATATTGTACCTGTCCCAATTCTTTCTATTTCTCCATTTACCTCATTCAGGAGAGGAAACTCATATTGAAATAGCTCTGCAAACAAGCCCTTATTCTTATAAAAGGGAATTAGATTCCCGTCGATATCTGTTGAAATTTTTGATCCGTCCTGAGTAATGATGGTCCCAATGGATTGAATTATTTCACCATCCTCTCCTTCCACTTTTACTCCAACAATGGTGGGAATTTCCATCATACCAATCAGGATGGAGTGCAACCCAACATCACTGAAATTCCATAAAGAACGCACGATTCCTGGACCGAAAACGGCAGGCAACCTTTGTATTTCCTCAGAAATCGTTTCTTTAACATGTCTATATTCAGTGATGAGCTGAATACCAGTGAGGACAACGACAACAATAAAATATAACCCGAAAACGATTTTCAAATATTGTGTTGCAATGGAGTTACGCAGCCGCACAGGAGATTGAGACATGATGTTCCTTCCAGGGAACATGGAGTCACGAAGACGAATTTGATATTCAGACATAACATTCCTTCTAAGTACAAGTATTCACAATAAAGTGTACAAATTTTTAATCTTAATCTTAATCTTGTTCTTAATCTTAATCCCTCAATTTCCAGAGATTAAGAGTAAGATTACGATTAAGAGTAAGACTGTCATAACAAGAATTTGAGCACTTATTTCTGATTAGCTGTACTAAGGAAATAGAAATCTATTTTCAATCGTGCTTTGTTTGAAGATGAATCCCATATTTTGCTCGGAGACTCGCAACCTTTGTTGTATTCTTTTTGAGAAAGCGGTTGAACCTCTCAATCATTTTGGGATGATGGATTGTTGATAATCTGTAAAAATCTCGCGTATGGGGTAGCTTAGGATCAAAAATAGCTTCTCCCGATTTTTTTAAAGTTTCACGAAGATGGTATTGGCCAACGGCAATATTAATATAAGCACAATCGATTCTTTCGAGTAGCAATTGTTTCAACAATCCAATAAATGAATTATTTTTTGTTAAGTGGATCTGATTAGATTGAATCTGGTCCAGATAGTCCCAAACTGTAAAGCCTCGTACAGTTCCTAATGTTTTGATATGAGCCATTCCTTTTCCCAGATTCTTGGACAAGACCATGCATCCATCAATATATTCGACGACGGGGTCACTATAATAAACAGTGTGATTGTTACGGAGGTGGGGTACCCAATTGGGATTATCAGGATACTTAAAATCAACACTTCCAGAAAAAAAGACTTTATATAGCCGTTTCACCGGCATGAACTTGTAATCTATGCTAATTTTCTCATATTTGGAAAATTGACTGAAAATTTCTGAGGCATATCCCAAATACTCTCTTTTGTTATTGGAGAACTGAGGAAAATATTCGATATCTTCCACTCCCCAGATATATCTTTGTTGTGCAATAACTGTCGTATGGAACATCTGAAGGAATATTCCAATTGCTATAATGACTAATATCTTTTTCATATTCATCTTTGATGAGATCAATTTTTTCATGTGAATCATTTCAGTTTTTTGATTCTTTGTTCTTTCCTCACGCAAGGGGTAGCACATGATCAAAATTGGGAAACCCAGTTCATCTTTAAATGAACACCAACAAAGAATCTATTCAGGAGAGGCAGGCAGGGTCTCAGTATAACATTCATGGTCATATTGCCTTCTATAGAAACTCTACTTTAATTAAAATTATCAGATATACAGAGTGTGATAAGGTTTTAAAATTATTAGTAAAAAACAAAAGATAATGCACTTTGAGGTAGACTTTAACACAATATGAGGTAGACTTGGCCTCCCTCCTTTCTCTGGCTTCATTTTCATGTCCCCTATGGTTATTTATTCTTTTGATAAATGGCTTTTATTAACAGATCGTGCGTGTATAATTGAGAGAAAATTTTTCTATAGGAAATGGCATGAGAAAATTATTTCGATATTTAAGTGTACTTTCCATTTCGTTGTTATTGGGATCTGAAGCATTGGCTGCTGATCCAAATTTGTTGGTAGAGTTTACATATCGGGGGAAACAATTTTCGATTCAAGGTGAAAAAGTAGATGGGGCTTTTCTTTTCAACAAGGGGGGAGAAAAAAAAATCTGGCTCACTACCTTAGATTGGATGCCTTATATTGGGAGAAGTGTTTGCAAACAAGGTTGGGTACAACAATTTGCCATAGCACTTTTTGTAAGCCAGGGTTACGAAGTCAAATCGACTTTTTATCCCTGGGCTCGAACCATTGTAATCGCTGAAAATGGGACGGCAGACATTCTATATCCCGAGTGGTACATAGACAGTTCAGCTCCTTCAGATGTGGCTAAAGATAAAAAACGGCGAGACAATCTAGCCCTCTCAGAACGTTTTCCAGGAGGTCCAATTGCTTTCATGAAACGGAAAGGCGAACCTTTTGATTACAAGGGGAAACTCGAAATGCTAAAAGGTGAAAAAATTGCAGTAGTGCGAGGATATCAAAATACACCTGAATTTGACACGTTGATGGATCAGGGGTTCTTCAACATTCAAACCGTTACCAATGATCTCATACAAGCAAAGGTGCTTTGGGCAAAAAGAGTCAATCTTCTGATCAATGATCCTCTTGTGGTGAGATATACTGTTGCCAATTCCGCTCTTTCAAGAGCAGAAAAAAACTCAATTCTAGACAACTTGGAAGTCGTGCAGCCGATGATTCAATACAATTATCTATACTTTGCCGTCTCAAAAAAGAAACCCGAATGGCAATCCACTCTGGATGTTATTAATAAAACCATCCAAGAGTTTGAGTCAACAGGGCTCATGTTCGAGATTATCAAAAACACCTTGAACTATTGTAATTTGAATATGGACGAAATCTTTGCTCCATATCAAAACGCTCATCCCTAAAAAACTCCCCTTTTCAATCCTCATTTTCGTCACAATTTATCAATCTACCCTATCCCGCCGCAATGTCTACCCTGAACGATGGTATAGTCTACCTTATTTCGCAAATACCTTTTAAAAAAGCCATTTAATTTTAAATATTTACGAGGATTAAAAGCATCGATTACTATGATAAACTGATATTATCTATATCCGAGTAAGAAAAATTCGAGGGTGATATGATATCACTTTTAGGAACCTGTTTGAAAAAACTGATTCTGATGCAAAACCGCCTCATTGGCGTTTGTTTTGAGAAAATTTTTGTTAAATACTGGTATTGGCCTTAAATTTTCTCAAAAATCTGCTCAACGAGATCAATTTCTCGCCACGAACCATCTTTTCCAAACAGGTTCTTAAAGAATTATACCTGCATTGTTCCCATATAATAACATTTTGTTGCCCCACCAACTGTCTCTACATTAATGGCATTATACTATAG
>JANQHV010000463.1 GCA_028282505.1 SAR324 cluster bacterium
AGTGGCAATCCCAGAGCAACCTCGTCATTTTGGTGAGATCCTGTCCATGCTCTGGTGGAAACTGGACCGGGCATTGGATGAGGAAGCCATCTATTACAGCACCATGATTCCAGGCGTGACTGCTATCAAAAAAGGAGTTACATCGATCATCGACCATCATGCAAGTCCTTGTTCTGTTAGTAACAGCCTTGATCATATCGAACGAGCCATGTTAGAGCTTGGTTTGCGGGGAGTGTTGTGCTACGAGGTTTCCAATCGAGATGGAAATCACATCGCTCAACAGGGATTGCAAGAAAATGAGCGTTACATTCGTAAATGCCAACAGGCAAAGGAGAAAAATCCGACTCACTTGATGGGTGCCATGATTGGACTGCATGCCTCCTTTACTTTGGAGAATGAAACACTGGCTGAGGCAGGAGCGATGAGTGCAAATCTTCACACCGGTTGTCATATTCATTTAGGAGAAGATCCTCAAGATCGGGAAATTACACGCAAACACTATCAATGTGGTCTGGTTGAGCGTCTGGCACAATTTGGCGTTTTAGGCAGACAAACCATTGCGGCTCATGGTATTCACTTAAGCGAGACTGAAAAAGATTTGCTAGCGCAAGAAAACACGATCATGGTGCATAATCCTCAATCCAATATGAATAATGCGGTGGGGAGGACCGATATCTTTTCTTACTTGCAGCGAGATATTCTGTTGGGATTAGGAACAGATGGAATGTGTGCCGATATCAAGCCCGATGTACGCACGGCTCTCTGGCTCCAAAAGCATGATCTTCACAACAGCAATGTCGGCTGGCAGGAACTCGAACAAATCACCTTGAAAAACAATCCTGCCATCATGGAACGCATTACAGGACAAAAGCTTGGCAAGATACAGGAGGGGTACCTGGCAGACATGATTCTGGTCGATTATTACCCTCCTACCCCATTGACTGCTGATAACTTTTGGGGACATTTTCTGTTTGGCATTTGTGATGCCGAAGTGGATACGAGTATTATCAACGGGTGTGTGATCATGAAAAATAAACAAATCCTTGGCATTGATGAAGAAAAAATAGCATTTGAATCTCAGCAGTGTGCCGAACAGATTTGGAATAAATTAGAAAAGATGTAGTTGGACTATGGCAGAACTAAAAGGCATTGATCTCGGCACTCACTTGAAGGCCATTGTGACAGAGTTCGAGAACCAGCAAAGTATTTATGGCTATCCCAAGCATAAGTTTTTCCGAGGATTTCCAAACATCGATCTTTCGGTTGACTTTCATGGCAAAAAAGCAGCCACTCCTGTTGGACCCGCAGCCGGTCCTCATACTCAGATGACCCAAAACATTCTCCTTTCTTTCTTGGGAGGAGGAAGAATCATGGAACTGAAAACGATCCAGATTCTGGATCAGCTGCAAATCAGTCGTCCCTGTATCGATGCCCGCAATGTCGCTTATAATGTAGAATGGTCTCAAGAACTCAGATTGGAAGAATCCTATTTAGAATATGTCAAAGCCTGGATCTTGCTAAAAATTCTGGAAGACATGGAATTATTGGGAGTTCCCAAAGGATCTCCATTTTACCATACCATCTTTGATATTTCTGTAGGCTATGATCTGAAAGGAATTGCCTCTCCTCCTGTCAAACAGTGGCTCACCAAAATGCAGAATGCCGAAGAGGCCATCGAAACCATGCTCCGTGAACTGCCCTCTGAATTTAAAAAATACAAGACCTTCTCCATTGATCCCTGCATTGCCAGTACGGTCACCTTGTCCACATTTCATGGATGTCCTCCACAAGAAATCGAAGCCATTGTGGAGCATTTGATTGCCGAACACCAGTTTGATGTCATTGTCAAAAAAAATCCAACCATTTTGGGTTATGAGTTTGTTCAAAAGACTTTGCTTGACAACCTTGGCTATCGCCACATTGAATTGGATGCAGGAGCATTCTCTCATGATCTTGAATTCAGCGAAGGAGTCGCTATGATGAAACGCCTGGAATCGTTTGCCAGGGATCATGGCACTCAAATAGGTTCTAAATTTACCAATACCCTGATCGTCAAAAACAATCAGAATATCTTTCAAGACGAGGTGATGTATTTGTCTGGAGCCCCTCTACATGTGTTGGCCATGCAGGCCATGCATCGTTTCCGTAGAGAAATGGGAGACCATTACCCGATTTCTTTTTCTGCCGGCATCACCAAATATAACATCGCTGATGCCTTAAGCTGTAACATGAAACCCGTCTCTGTCTGTACTGATCTCCTGAAAACCGGAGGCTATACACGGATGCTCGGTTACTTAATGGCACTCAAACAAGCCTTGGAAAGGGAAAAAGCCCATAATTTGGAACAATTCATTATCAGTCAGTCAGGAAACACCCGTTACCGGGATATTGCTGCTGCAGGAGTTGCCAATACAGAGAACTATGTCAACCAGTTAGCCAACGATTCCTATTATCATTTTGGGTCCAACCAAAAAGAACCTCCTGTCATAGACCGTCACCTGGATTATTTTGATTGTATCAGTTGCAACAAGTGTCTGCCAGTTTGTCCCAATGCTTCCAACTTTTCTTTGCCGGTGGGTAAAATAAAAATACCGAAACACTATTTCCAATACAATAACGGCAATTGGTTGCCTGTCAGTGCAGGATTTTTTGAACTCAAACAAGATATCCAAATTGCCAACTTGGCAGATTTTTGCAATGAGTGTGGAGAGTGTGACACCTACTGCCCGGAACAGGGAGGCCCCTATATCGAAAAGCCTCGTTTTTTTCTGACAGGAGCTTCTTATCAAGCCCATAAAAATTATAATGGTTTCTATTTTCCGGCACCATATACGATCAAAGGACGCTATCGGGAAAAGGAATATGTGCTGACTTATTGTCCGCAGCAAAAGCAGTTTTCTTGGCAATCTTCAGAAATTGACTTAGTACTCGACGACGACGATCAACTCATAGAAGCCACTCCAAAAACAAAACTGATCGAACAGACCATCATCAACATGGATGCTTATTATGCCATGAAACTTCTCTTAAGAACGATGCTGGATGCTCCAGCATCGTATCCTTCCGTTATTTTGAACGCCGTTCCAGACAGATCAAAGGGACTCGCCTCATGAATTGGTATGCAGAAAAAATATTTCCTTATTTGGTAAATCGGGTTTGTTCCTCCGAATTAGCGATGCAAATTAAGAAAAAAGTCGTTCCTTTGTCAACAGGAAAGGTTTTGGAGATTGGCATGGGAACGGGTGCTAATTTATCATTGTATCATCAGGAAAAAGTTGAGTTTATCTGGGGATTGGAACCGTCAGCCGGCATGCGACAGCAAGCTGCGTCCAAGCTTGAAAAATCAGATATTCTCGTAAAATGGCTGGAATTGCCTGGAGAAAAAATTCCATTGGAGAATGATAGTGTCGATACTATCGTGCTGACGTTCACGTTATGCAGCATTCCTGATTGGAAATCTGCCTTGCAACAGATGCACCGGGTGCTGAAGCCTGAGGGGAGACTCTTATTTTGTGAACATGGACGAGCTCCTGAAACCCATGTTCAAAAATGGCAGGATCGCTTGACCCCTCTATGGAAAAAAGTGAGTGGGGGCTGTCATTTGAATCGCCCCATTGACCAGTATCTTCAAGAGACTGGTTTTCAGTGCCATCATCTAGAAAAAACATACCTGGAGAAAGCCCCACGTATTGCCGGCTACATGTATTATGGGGAGGCTTCTAAATGAACTCACGGAGTACCTACTCGTAGGAGTGTCTTATTGCAAAACTTCCAGTCCGACCAACGTCACATCATCATTATAGCGATCTTTTCCGGAAAATTGCAGACCATAGTGATATAGCTCATCAACCAGGGTACTGATGGGAAGGCTGGCATGGTTTTGAAGAAAATCATTCAAACCTTTTTTACCAAGTCTTTCTTCATGAGCATTGGTCACTTCGTAAATACCGTCTGTATACAATAATAACTTGTCTCCAGATTCCAACTGGAATGTTTTTTCCTTGTATTGGGCCATTTCATTTTTGACGACACCCAGGACCATTCCTCCTGTGGACAAGCTATAAAAATCATTGGTTTTGGTCCGTATGACCAAGCCATCGGGATGACCCGCAGATGTGTACTGGAACAGATGATTTTGAGAATCATAAATTCCGTAAAACATGGTTGAGAAAAAGCGAGGAGGTAATAAGTCACTCAAATAGGCATTGATCGCATGCACCACCATTTCGGTTGAATTTTCTGTGCCAGCATTGTTGGTGAATGCACCCGAAATTAAAGAAGCCACCAAGGCTGCCGGGATGCCATGGCCAGAGACATCAGCAATCATGATGACATACTTACCATTTCCTAAATTGAAAATGTTGTAAAAATCCCCTCCAATGCGAGCCATGGGGGCAAATTTACAAACCAGTTGCGCATTTGGTAATTGAGGTAGTTGCAAGGGAACAATATTTTGCTGAATATGACGCGCTTCTTCCAATTCTTCCTGAATTTGCTGTTCTCGCTTTTTTCTTGCTTCGATTTCGTAACGAAGCTGCAAATGAGTGTGCACACGTGCTAACAATTCTGGTGCATGGAAAGGTTTGGTTACATAATCGACAGCGCCCAGGTCAAACCCTTTGACGACATCATCAGATTCTGTTTTTGCTGTCAAAAAAATAATAGGAATTTCCTGGAGCGAAGGGATGCGTTTCAACTGCTCACAAGTCTCAAAACCATCCAACCCCGGCATCATCACATCCAGTAGAATTAGATCAGGAATTACTTTTTTGGCTCGTTCAATGGCTTGTAATCCATTTTGGGCTACATGGATATTGTACCCTTCAGTACTTAAAATTTTTCCCAATACCTGAATATTTTTTGGAGTATCATTTACGATCAGCAGAGTTGCTCCTTTTACAGAGTGAGGCACGATATTTCTCTATTCATTTTTTAAAGAGTATGGCTCTGTGGTTTTGAGCTTTGAGGTTCAACTTTTTGTGTTTTTGCATAGAATTAGTGCGGATGGATTGAGTTAAGCAACTAGCGACTTTATCCTCTCAAGGATGACAGGAAAATCTTCTAATGTTTTTTCCAAAGACTCAATATCAAAGGAGTTTGCTTGTAGACATACTTTCGAGACCCACTCTTGTAAGGGAGAGCACTGGTAAGTTTCTGCAAGAGCCATGACCCCCTTGCCCCATTCTTCTATTTCTCCAATAGAAAAAACATCACGAGATTCCCACTGTTCCATCCATGATCCTTCCAATGCTTCTAGCAGTTCTGTCAGTTTTTCTTGATTAATAGAAGCGATAGATTCGACAAAAGTTCCTGGTTCTGTTTCCTCTGCTGGCGTTTCCACAGAATATTTCAGAAATAGACACAATTTTTCAAACAATGCGTTCCTGCTGACAGGTTTTCGTAAATAAGCATCGCCCAATTCAATAATTTCTTGCTCTTTGTGCTTCATGGCCGATGCGGTTACGATAATCACAGGTATATTTTGCAGCTCTTTTGATGTTTTCAGATGTTGGGTGGCTTCATACCCATCCATCACTGGCATTTTAATGTCCATCAAAATGGCATTGGGACGATAGGATTGTGCCAGTTCCAATGCTTCCTTCCCATTTTCTGCTTCAATCACTTCGAAATTCGAGTGTTCCAGGTAACTCCTCAAGAGCATTCTATTGTGTCTGATATCATCAACAACCAGGATTGTAGCTGCTTTAAAATTTCCCTTCCACTCCGTTTCTTTTGTTTTTGGAGCAATCAACGATTCGGTCGAAATGGCAACATTTTCAAGCCGTACCTTGAACACACTGCCTTGGCCGACCTCACTGGATATGGAAATTGTCCCTTGCATCAAATCCACAAAACGTTTGGTAATTGCTAATCCCAATCCTGTTCCTCCATAACGGACATGACTTTGATCGTTCTGTTGCTCAAATGCCCCAAAAATTTTTTCTTGTTCTGCTTGGGGAATGCCAATTCCGGTATCTTCTACAGAGATGAGAATGTCTGATGTATTTGCACTTGTATCCATATGATCACACTGAGCAATGAGTTTAATCATCCCACTGTCTGTAAATTTGACAGCATTCCCAATCAAATTCAGTAAGATTTGACGCAGTCGGGTTTCATCCAGCATAATAGCAGGAGGAAAAGAAGAATCGATCTGGACTTCCATTTCCAATTGCTTCTCTTCCAGTTTAAGAGAAAAGATTTGCTCCATTTCTTGAAAGATGAAAGCAATATTGACGACTGTATATTCCAGTTCCATTTTACCGGCTTCTACTTTAGAGAGATCCAGAATATCGTCAATCAGCTTCAACAGTGCTTTTCCACTGGAACTGATGGCTTCGAGGTACTGGGTCTGTTGTTCATCCTTACTGAGATTTTCTAGAATTTCTGTAAAGCCTAAGATTGCATTCATGGGAGTACGAATTTCATGGCTCATGTTGGCCAGGAATTCACTTTTGGTTTGATTGGCGGCTTCCGCAATTTCTTTTGCCTCATGTAGCTCCTGGTTCGTTTTCTCCAATTCTGCGGTTCTTTCCAGAACACGATGTTCCAGTTCTTCATTCAGCTTATGTATTTTCTCTTCTGCCAGTTTGCGATCTGTGATGTCGAGAAACATTGAAACCACAAAGCCGGGAGAAGCTTGAAAGTTAAAATTTTCAAAAGCTCCACTGACATTCTCATCGTGATAAAGGATTTGTTCATTATGCGTTGTCCCTCCCTCTATAGCCAATTTGATGAGTTGGGCCGGGATATTGGTTTCTCCAATATTAGGAAAGGCTTCTTCCAGTGTTTTATTGATGAATTGCCGATTATCCAAGCCAAGAATTTCGTCGGCGGCCCGGTTGGTATCCACAAAGATCAATTGGTTATTTTTGTTCAATTGATACATGTGAATTCCCATTGGAGACGATTTGACAATATTTCTGAATTTTTCTTCTGAAATTTTTAACGTTTCTTCTGCTTGTTTACGGTCTGTGATATCTCGTATAATGCCGGTAAATAATTTCTTTCCGTTCAGCGTAAACTCACTGACCGCAAGATCTCCTGGGAAGATACTGCCATCTTTGCGCAATCCTTTGACTTCACGGCCTTTTCCAATAATTTTAGCATGCCTTGTTTTTAAGTATTGCCGCATGTACTCATCATGCTGTTCTCGATAAGGGGATGGCATCAAGATGAAAATATTCTTTCCTTTGACTTCCTGTTCGGTATACCCAAACAATTTTTCCGCGGACCGGTTGAACGATTCAATATTCCCCTGGTGATCAATCGTGATGATTCCTTCAGCGGCCGTATTCAAGACAGCATTCATTCTGGTCTGGCTTTCCAGTAAGGCTTGATTGCGCTCTTGTATTTGTTGAGTCATGCTATGAAATGAGTGAGACAATACTCCAATTTCTCCTCCAATGTTATCCGGTAAGGAAACGTCATAATCTTCCTGAGCCACCCGGTTGGCGGCATGGGTGATCTGCTGTAAGGGGCGTGCCAATTCCCGAGAGAAAAAATAGGCGACCACACAGCCAAACATCAACAAAAGCAATGCGAACAAAAGGCTGTAATTGCGCAATGAGGCCGAAGCCCGAATAATTTCCCGGTACGAGGCACTCAAGGCCAATCCTAAAAAACGGTCTTTGTCATTTTCATTAAAATAGATTTTAATGAAGTCGACGGCCTGAGGGTCCTCACTTTTCTCAGTAATAAAAAAGAAATTCTGTTTTTCTGAATTTTCCTGTTGAAACATTTCGGATAGTTCTGGAAATGTATCTTGTATGCGGTCTGTTCTGCCATATTCGAATCCAAATGATAATCCAGGAGTTGGATGCAATAAAAAGTAACCCTTTTCATTGACAAGATAGGGAGTGATATTATTGGGCAGAGAGAATTGGAGACGATCAGCAATTGCATTGAAATCTATGTTGATGATCACGATTCCAAATATTTGTCCTGCAGAACTGTATATGGGGGTAGCCACTCGAAGTACAGGGAGCGGAGGCTCTAAAATTTTTCCATGCTCGCGGTTGAAAGTAATATCGGAAAAATAGACTTCTCCGGTTTTTAGCAACATGGTCTGTTGCATGTAAGGTTCCCCTATCTTGGGCTGTAACTCATCGAGGGGCGTCGTATGAAGTTGCAGATTTTGCCGTTCCACGCGTACCAGCTCACGCCCCTGAGCAGCCACTCCAATATAGCGTGCCTGTAAGTATTCAGGTTTTGCCTGGAGGAAGGCTTGCAATATCTGGGTGAACCGTTGACGCCACTCCAATGCAGTGGAATGCCCCTGTTCATCATACCCTCCTGCCTCAGTAGCCCGGATCAATCCCTGAATGGGAGGTGTTTTGGAAAGAAATAAAACATCTTCCTGCAAAATTTGCAATGTGGACAAAATGTCACTTTCTTGCAGCAAAATTTCTTTTTTTAAACTTTTCAATTGCTCGGCTACTAACGCATCGTTGTTGAGTTGATAAACGACCGCCCCAATCCCTCCACCAGCAACCAAGAGCAGAATACTGATAAATAAAATCAATTTGGTTAAGATGGAAAATCGCCGTAACATAGTTCGTGACTTATTTATAAATCGTTGTTTGTCAAAATAGATAGATTCCAGTATATTAAAAATTTGAATACAATCAATTAGTATCAGGATATTTGATGAAATTTTTCTTAAATGGCATTGCCAAACAATACACAGGAGATCCCAATATCTCTTTATTGCATTATTTGCGGGAAGTAGAAGGCATTATTTCTCCAAAGAACGGTTGTTCTCCACAAGGAGCCTGTGGCTGCTGTCTGGTGGAAATGGATGGTAAAGGAGTGCTTTCCTGTGTCACTCCGATGAGAAAGGTGACAGAACGGCATATCACCACCACAGAAGGATTGGATGCCTTGACTCAACGCCTATTCACCCGCGCATTTGCAGAAAAAGGAGCTGTGCAATGTGGCTACTGCACCCCAGGTTTTGTGATGCAGGCCCATGTGTTGTTGCAGAATAATCCCAATCCCTCCCGAGAAGAAGTCCAGAAAGCAATCAATCCCAATTTATGTCGCTGTACAGGATACAAAAAAATAGAAGAGGCTATTCTGTATGCTGGAGAAGCACTGCGAAACAAAACAGAAATCCCAACTCCATCGAGCAGTGGCAAAATAGGAGAACGTCACCCTCGTTATATGGCACAGGATTTGGTATTGGGGCAACGTCCTTTTGTAGCTGACCTTAAAATAAAAGCAATGTTGCATGGGGCTTTAAAGTTCAGTGATCATCCTCGTGCCAAAGTCCTTGCCATTGATACCCAGGCAGCTGCTGCATATCCGGGAGTCTTGCGTGTTTTCACTGCCAAGGATATCCCTGGAGATCGTCAAACGGGTATCATTGTCCCCGATTGGCCCCTTTTTATAGAGCAGGGTGAGGAAACACGCTATGTCGGAGATGTCCTGGCAGGAGTTGTGGCAAAAACAGAAGAAATCGCCCGTCAAGCTTTAGAACTGATTCAGGTCAAATACGAGGTCAAACAACCCCTCACCACTCCCCATGAAGCATTACAACCAAACGCTGTACAAATCCATCCTGATGGAAATCTTCTTTCAGAGACAGTCATCCATCATGGAAATCCAGAGCAAGCTGAAAAAGAGGCCGCCTTTATCAGTCGTGGAATTTATAAAACACAGCGTATTGAACATGCTTTTCTGGAACCCGAATGCTGCATTGCCCAACCCTGGGAAGAAGGAATTGAATTTTTCACCCAGGGACAAGGGGTCTATGAAGATCAAAAACAAATTGCCCGCTTGCTCAACTTGCCTTTGGAAAAAATCAAAGGAGTCCTGGTGCCCAATGGAGGTGCTTTTGGGGGAAAAGAAGACTTGTCGATACAGGGACATGCCTGCTTGTTTGCCTATTTGCTGCAAAAGCCTGTCAAGATTTTACTAACCAGGGACGAGTCCATTCGTATGCATCCCAAAAGACATCCACTAGAGATGGATTACACGCTAGGATGCAATCAAGAGGGCCAGCTGACTTTTCTCAAGGCTAGAATTATTGGAGATACAGGGGCGTATGCATCAGTAGGTATGAAGGTATTGGAAAGAGCTGCTGGACATGCAACAGGAGCTTATCATGTGCAGAATATAGATGTCCAAAGCAAAGCCGTTTACACGAACAATATTCCCTGTGGAGCCATGCGGGGATTTGGTGTTAATCAGGTTACTTTTGCTTTGGAAAGCTGTATTGATGATCTTTGTGAACAAGGAAATTTTGACCGCTGGCAAATCCGTTACGATAATGCTCTGGCAGAAGGACGATCCACAGCAACTGGACAGATTTTGGAGGAAGGCGTTGGTGTGCGTAAAGCACTGCTTGCTGTCAAAGATGATTTTTATAAGGCCAAATATGCAGGGCTGGCCTGTGGCCTGAAAAATACGGGTTTGGGCAACGGTGTCCCAGACGAAGGAAATATTAAAATCGTCGTTGAATCTCCAACCAAAGTGGTTCTGCATCACGGTTGGACAGAAATGGGGCAAGGCGTGAATACAATGGCAGTCCAGTTTCTCTGTGAAGTCACGGGTATTTCTCCTGAGTTTGTTGAAGTTCGTGTAGAAACACCTGCTCAAGCTTTTGCCGGGATGACAACTGGTTCTCGGGGAACCTCCATTCTGGGCAATTCCATTATCCAGGGGGCTAAAAAACTCCATCAGGATTTAGCAAGAAAATCCCTGGCTGAGCTCGTTGGCAATATCTACGAAGGAAAATGGTGCTGTGATTGGACGACTGCGCCTAGTGCAGAAGTCGATAAAATTGTCACACACTACTCTTACGCTTATGCCGCCCAAGTGGTTGTTCTTGATGAAGAAGGCAAGGTGGACACTGTTTATGCTGCCCATGATGCAGGAAAAATCATCAACCCCACTCTCTTCGAGGGGCAAATTGAAGGTTCAATTCATATGGGATTGGGCTATGCGTTATCAGAAAACTTGATCCTGGAGGAGGGAATACCGCAAAGCACTCAACTGAGAAAATGTGGTGTTTTGCGAGCCAAACAGACGCCTGAAATCCAAGTAATGGGGATTGAAGTTCAAGACCCTCATGGTCCATTTGGAGCCAAAGGGGTGGGAGAGATTGGGCTGGTTCCCACTGCTGCGGCAGTTGCCAATGCCCTGTATCAATACGAAGGCATCCGGCATTATGAACTGCCAATGGGATTAAAAAGAAAGCAAAAATGATAAAGTTGAAACGGTTTTTTATAGCAGTTGGTTTACTGTTTCGAGAAGTAACTGCTGCTTAACCGGTTTATCCAAAGTACAATCTGCCCCCAGATCTTTTGCCAAATCCAAAACATCGTCTACCTGTGCAGTGTCAGTAAACGTAAATTGCTGTCGAAAGCCTCCAGAAACAGCAATGATTTTGGTTTTAGGATACTTGGATTTAAGATCGATTATTGTTTCAATGCCTTCTTTTCTAGGCATGAAAATATCAGTGATTACCAGATCGAATGGACGTCTTGCCTGCAATTCACTGGCAATCTCCCCATCTGGAGCACTGAGAACTTCATACCCTGCTTTTGTCAAAACAATTTTAAACAAGTTTCTGATATCGAAATCGTCATCAATGACCAAGATACGTTTCATCCCCTCCTCTTTATTACATGGATGATAGACGCAGGCATCCCCCCTTTGCTATTTTTTCCAGGACTGTGGTTGGGTCAGACAACCGACTGTTCACAATCATGGATGCGATGATATATGGTTTGTAACCTGCTTCTTTATAAGTTTCAATACGGTATTTTTCAAAAACTTCTGCCTGGACTTCTCCTTGTTGACACGATACACGGCTGATATCTGCGGGAAGGCAATGCATATAGAGAGCAGATCCTTTTTTGGTTAGCTTCATCCTCTCTTCTGTGCATTCCCATTCTTTATAGCGGGCATTATTTAGCAAACACGTTTTTTCCAAATCTGTCAAGCCCTGCTGGTCATTTTTTTTCAATAATTGAGTTCTTTCTTCCATGATCGAAAAAGGAGCCCAACTTTTGGGGTAGACAATATCGGCTTCTGCAAAGGCGTCTTCCATCGTATGGAACGTTTGGAAATGACCTCCCGATGCTTCAGCATTTTTTTTAGCCATTTCCTCGATTTCAGGAACCAGTCCATAACCTTCGGGAAAAGCGAGAGCAACTTCCATTCCAAACCGGGTCATTAGTCCAATAATTCCCTGGGGAACCGAAAGCGGTTTTCCATAACTTGGTGAATAAGCCCAGGTCATAGCAATCTTTTTGCCTTTCAAGGCTTCCAGCGAGCCAAAGTAATTCTTCAAATGCAACAGATCCGCCATTGATTGTGTGGGATGGTCCAAATCGCATTGCAGGTTGATGATACCCGGTCGTTGAGGAAGGACTCCATTTTGAAAACCATCTTCCAGTGCCTCAGAAAATTCCTGCATGTACGTGTGTCCTGCTCCCAGGTACATATCATCCCGAATTCCAATCACATCGGTCAGGAAAGAGATCATATTTGCGGTTTCCCGTACCGTTTCTCCATGAGCAATCTGTGATTTCATTTCATCCATATCCTGCACCTGGAGTCCCAACAAATTAGCCGCCGATGCGAAAGAAAACCGGGTTCTGGTTGAGTTGTCTCTAAAAATCGAAACGGCCAGCCCCGAATCAAAAATCCTGGGGGATATATTCTGATCACGCAAATACTTTAATGCTTCTGCTGTCCATAAGATTTTCTGTAATTCCTCTATGGACTTGTCCCAGGTCAGCAGGAAATCTTTGCCATATAAATCAGATGGCAACTCTCGAATTTTTTCAATGATTTCTGTAAAATTGGCCATTTGTCTCACTCGTCTTCATAATTAAATAAAAGCTTTTCTCAATTCAGCACTATTGCTTTGGGGGATGCTGTACCTCATCTTAAAGAGGTTGTGGAGAGACTGGATATACCAACCTTCCTTTGAAAACACAATAGGGTTAGTTCTGAGAAAAATTAGCCAAATTTCAACTCTGCGATTTTTTTCTCCTCCTTTTGGTCCACGATTATCGACTGGATCAATAAACAAGCCTGGACATCTATAGCGAAAATGCTATTCTGAAAGCTCACAGCGAACAATAGATTGGAACGATAGCATGCTGTGTTAGTGTGCTGGTATGATCAGTGGAAGTGAATATATTTGAAATTTGATATGAGAGTGACCTATGTTAGCTCCCCAATCACAGAATGTATTTTACCCTGAAACGGATGGAAAACCAATGGCAGAGACAGACTTTCACCGCCAACTGATCATCAAGATGACTGATATCTTACAGGGAGCTTTTCCTGAAGCTTATGTTTCTGGCAACATCTGTTTGTATTATGAAGCAGGTAATCCGAAAAAAATGATCTCTCCCGATACCTTGTTGTGTTCTTCTCAACGCCCAACGGTCAAAAGGACTTATTTCGCCTGGGAAGAAAACGCCCAACTGGATTTAGTGATGGAGTTCAGTTCCTTTTCAACTCGGCGAGAAGACCATCATAAAAAGAAGCGTATTTATGAACAAATCCTTCAAGTTCCCTACTACGTGATTTTTGATCCTTATGGTATTTATTTGAATGTCTGGCACCTGCAGGACAGGCAATATATCCCCTTAGAGCCTGATGAGCAGGGATATTATGATTTAATGGAATTAAACCTTTATCTGGCCATTGAAAACAACAATTCATTGCGTTTTTTCGACTCTGCCAGAAAACCTCTTTTGACTGCCGGAGAATCAGGGCGGCAACAAGCCGAGCAGGAGCGTTTTCAAAAAGAAGAAGCTCTGAAACGAGAAGAAGAGGAACGACAGCAAAAAGAAGAAGCTCTTGCGGAGATAGAACGGTTACGTGCTCTACTGAAAAATAGCAGCAGTTGAGGTACTTGAAGGAAGAAAGGAGCAGCAACTTCATTTTGTTCGTTTCTGACATAAGAGCCAAAAACAGCCAGAAGAGTTAACTGATATTGCTGACAAAGCTTGATCAGTTCAGGAAGTTTTCCTTCAATTTCATTCATGTTTTTTACTTCTGAAAAAATTATGAGTGGGCCAATGGAGCAGTTTGGCATCAAAGATGACGCATCCGTTCTGCATAAAGGGCATAAAAGGCAGAGGCTTTGACCAGATCCTCCACTGGGACTTTTTCATTGGGAGCATGGGCATACACTTCGTTGCCAGGGCCAAACCCAATGACAGGAATCCCGTACATCCCATTGATCGTCACTCCATTGGTGGAAAATGTCCATTTATCGACTTTTGGTTCCTGGTGAAACAACTCTTGGCACGCATCAATGCCTGTGGTGATGGCAGGATGATCTTTTGGTATTTTCCAGGTGGGGTAGTATTTTTCCATCCCATATTCCAGCCCTGTCCATGATTTTTCCAGATAGTGCAAGACTTCCACATGGGCATCCATGTCACAGACAATGTCCTCAATCTCTTGAACAGCCGATTCTTTGGTTTCTCCCCAAGTCAATCGACGATCCAGATGCAGTTGTGCATAATCAGCAACAGCACACAGGGAAGGACTGCCAGAAACAAACTCCGAAATGGTGACAGAGCCTTTGCCCAGGAAATCATCAGCCGACAGACGTTCATTCAACTTTTCAATTTCAAGAGCAGCCCGAGATGCCATGTAAATCGCATTTTTTCCTCTTTCTGGAGCCGAACCATGAGCCGACACTCCCCGAAAGCTGACTCGAATTTCCATTCGGCCTCTCTGGCCTCGGTACACATTCAAATCAGTCGGTTCGGTGCTGATCACCACATCTGGTTTGAGCTGGTCTTCTTCAACAATGTATTTCCAGCATAAACCGTCACAATCTTCTTCTATCACACTACCGACCACGTACAACGTCAGATGTTTGGCAATTCCCAGTTCTTTGATGATTCTCCCCGCTGTGACGGCAGCGGCAACGCCTCCTTCCTGATCCACACTTCCTCGGCCATAGACAAATCCATCTTTGACCTCTCCGGAAAGTGGGTTAAAATCCCAATTGTCGAGATTACCAAAATCAACGGTATCGGTATGACCATCAATGGCAAGGATTGTGCTGCCGTTTCCAATCCGGCCCAACACATTCCCTAAACCATCGATCACCACTTCATCAAAACCAGCCTGCTCCATTTGTTCTTTCAGCTTTTCCTGAACTTCCTTTTCTCCCAGGCTTAAGGATTTGATTTGTATCATTTCAGAAAGGTTGTTGGCCGTATAGTCTCGGTATTTTTCAGCAAGATTGATGATTTGTTTGGCAAGATTCATAAGTCAATATTTCTTGAATGGATTGAATGAGATTTTCCAGTTCGATGGGTTTTAACAAAAATTTTCGTATTCCGAAATCCTGATAGTTTTTTTCTGACACCTGCTCACTAAAACCGGTTGTCAGAATAATTGGAAGATCAGGACGAATTTTCAAAAGTTCCTCAGAGAGCTTTGTACCAATCAGTTTTGGCATTTCCTGATCAGTCAGCACCAGATCAAATTGAGTGGGATTTTTGCAAAATGTATTCAAGGCTTCTTGTCCGTCATAGCATAAGGTTACCTGGTAATCTTCCAGACCCACCTGATACAACTTGGCCAATTGGGGCTCGTCTTCGGCAATTAAAATATGATGCTCTTTCGGAGAAGATGGATATGAATTTTTAATTTCTTTGAATACCTTGGTTGGTCTATGACTTTCCTGAATTTCTCCTGACACAGTGGGCAAATAAAGATGAAACGCTGTTCCTTTGAGATGTTCTGTAGAATCGACCAGATGGCTTTCTACAGCAATCCCACCATTATGATTCTGAATAATGTTATATACTTCTGTCAGGCCAAGCCCTGTTCCTTCTTTCGATGGTCCAATGTCAGTTCCTCCCACACCTTTGGTTGTGAAAAAAGGATCAAATACAAATTCTTTGACTTCTGGAGGAATTCCTTTACCGTTATCACGAATGGTTATTTTTAAATACGAACCTGTGTCAATGCCATAAATATCGGCAGGAGGCGCTGTGAATTCAACCAGTTCGATGATGACTGCCAACACGCCTCCGGTCTCCAGCATCGCCTCTTTCGCATTCATATAGAGATTGAGAAAGACCTGATTGATTTGGTCAATACTGGCTAGAACAAGAGGACAGGAAGCTGGGAAATTTGTATAAATTTCGATATTAGCCGGCAGCATCACTCTGGCCATTCGCAGTGATTCCTCAATAACGTCAAGCATCTGTACAGGCTCCCGCATGGTGTCTCGAACTGTGCTAAAATGCAAAAGCTGAGAAATTACTTTTTTGGCTCGGTATCCGGAGTGAAGAATATCCTCAATATATTCTTTTTCTTTAGCACCTTCTTCAAAGCAGTTCTGCAATAATTCTGCATTGCCCAACATGACAAACAGGATATTGTTGAAATCATGAGCAATCCCACCAGCAAGAATACCAACAGCCTTCATTTTTTGAGCATGGCGCAACTGAGTTTCCAGAGCAAGCCTGCGAGTGATATCTTTTTTCACTGCAATAAAATGAGTAATTTCTCCCCGATTGCCAAAAACAGGCGAAATGTTGGTATCTTCCACATAAAGAGTCCCATCTTTTTTCCGGTTGGTAATCTGACCACTCCAGACCTTGCCATTCAAAATGGTATTCCACATCTCCTGATAAAATAAACGACTGTGCTTATCACTTTTGAGCATGTTGGGGGTTTGACCCGTTGCTTCTTTCAGTGTATACCCCGTCAATTTTTCAAAGTAGGGATTCACATATTCAATAATTCCTTTTTTGTTGGTAATGATCACCGATTCTTCTGCTTGCTCAATAGCGGTCACCAGTTGTGCCCGCTCTTTTTCCATCAGATCACGATCCGCAATTTCCTGCTCCAATTCTTCTTTGGCTTTTTGCAGGGCAATGGTTTTTTCTTCGACCGTCCGTTCCAGTTCCTTCTCATAATTGGCTGTTGTTAATGCAGCCTTGATCCTTGCTTTGAGGATGACATCCCGAATGGGTTTTGTGACAAAGTCTGCGGCTCCTTTTTCATAACATTGAGACAGCACCATTTCTCTGGGATTTTCTGTGATCATGATCACGGGAATTTTGGAGTAATGATCGGATTGTTTCAATTGATCCAGCAGGGCCAGTGCGTCAATTTCCACCATGTTGATATTGAGTAAGACCAAATCAATGGATTCTGATGCCAGCAAAGGAAATACATCCTGAGAGTGGGTAACTGACCGTGACAGAAATCTAAACTGTTGCAGGAATTTTTCCAGAGACTCCACAGTTTGCCGATCATCATCAACAATCAGAATTTTTATCTGAGGAACTTGTGTCATGGCTATTTTTTTAATTCCTCTTCAACCTTTGCCCAATGGCATTAAACTCTTCAATCATCTCATCCCACTTTTCTGGTTGCCGGAGTAACTTTTGCCACAGTTCCCTGTCGTACCAGAGTGCATTCAGGTCTTCAATATCCTTTTCCTGTTGTTCCACCCATGTATAGTATTTGAGGTTATGAATGGCTTTTTGATCCATATAGGTCAGCTCCTTCATATGATCCACCGAGGCACCCATCAGACAGGATTCCAA
>JANQHV010000488.1 GCA_028282505.1 SAR324 cluster bacterium
TCCCCACCCCCTTGCTCAATGAAAAAACAGAGAGGTGTAAGGTGCGAATAGAAAGGACATAGTACAAGTCATTGATCGTGCGGGTGACCAGTTCCAGGAGTAAATTTGCCAGGACAATCCCCAACCCCACCCCCAACAATATGCCAAAGCAACTAATAAAAAAAGACTCTCCCATGATGATGCCAAAAATTTCTCTGCGGGATACTCCCATTGAGCGGAGACGACCAAACAAAGAATACCTTTGTACCACAGAAAACGTCATTGTATTGTAAATAAGGAACATTCCGACCAGTAGGGCTAACAAACTCAAAGCCGTTAAATTGAGGTGAAATGCCTGAGTTAACTTTTCAGCCGCAGACATACGATCTGAAGACACCATCAACTCAATACCTGGGGGTAATATCTCTCTAAGTTGCTCTAAAGTCTGGTCGTCTTTGGAAAAAATGAGGTCAATGCGACTGAGATAGCCCACTTTGTTCAAGATTTCCTGAGCTGTGGCAATGTCCATTACCATCAATTGGTGGATGGCTTCTGAGGTCAATTCATTTTGTGCTTCCAATATGCCGATTACTTGGAGTTCGTGCATTTGCATGCCGATTTGTACAGTCAACACATCTCCATTCTGGAGACCGAGCCGTGTTGCCGTAGCTTGAGCAAGGAGCACTGACTGAGGTTGCGTGATGAATTGTGACAAAAGTTGATTTCCTGTGCTATTCAAGTAGCTGAGGTAAGAACGAAAGGGTTGTTCTGCAAACGGATCGACTCCCAGTACTTGAAAAACCTGACCAGGAGCTTGAGGAACAGTGACCATCCCCTCTACAATTGGTGCTGATTGTCGAATCCTCATTTCACTGCGGATCTGTTGGTACAGTGTTTCGGGTACTTCACCTGTAGAACTGACAATATGGTGAGTCGTTTTTCCGACAACACTCTCCAGGGAGAGAGCAAAACCTCGGCGGGCGCTATCATTGGTCAAATCAATGGAAATCACCACAGCCACCCCTAGAGCAACGCCTAAAATTGACAAACCAAACTGCCAAGGATGACGCAACAAATAACGAATACTGGCCAGCCACAAGACAGGAATGATTTGCTGTTTTGGAATAAAATCAAGGTGAGTCATGTACCATACCTGTTGCATTTGATACGAAGGTACTACTGTTCAACCAACAAGGAGTTTTCGATAGTGAGGATGCGATCTCCCATGCGGGCGACTTCTTCACTGTGTGTTGCCACAACCATCGTTTTGCTTGTTTGCCGAATCAAGCGTCCCAGCATCTTGATGACCGTTTGACTGGTTTGCATGTCCAGGTTTCCTGTCGGTTCATCGGCTAAAATCAAAGCAGGATCGTGAACCAAAGCACGAGCAATGGCAACCCGTTGTTGTTCTCCTCCAGAAAGACGATCTGGAAAACTATGGGCTCGATCAGCAATCTCCAACTCTTCAAGTAAATTGGGGATTTGTACGGAATCAGGAGTAGCATGTCTGCGATTCAGTTCCAGTGGCAATTTTAGATTTTCCAAAACAGTGAGGGTCGGAATCAAATTGAAAAATTGAAACACAAAGCCGATATTCCGGCGGCGAAAGAGCGTCCTTTCTTTTTCTATCAACTGATTGATTGGAACTCCCTGGAGCCATACATCACCACTGGTTGGTAAATCCATACCCGCCAGCAAATTGAGCAAAGTCGATTTTCCAGAACCGCTGCGTCCCAGCAAGGCAACAATTTCACCTTCATGGATCTGAACATGGGTGCTTTGAAAAACAGTTCTTTCACTTTCGCCCTCTTGATAACTCTTGGTCACTCCTTGCAATTGAATGAATGATTTGTCAGAGGATACACTGGGGATAGGGGGTGCATTCATAAAAATAACGCGTTAAAAATTCCTCCAAGATGAGTAAAACACCACAGGATGATAAAAGCACAGCCATACAAACGATGATGACGGTTGAAGTGATTGGCATACTGTTCTCAAAAAGAAGATCCTGGTTCTTTTAAAAATTCGATTTCCTCTGGCGTGGACTCTCTCTCTAAAATTTGATTTCTATGGGGATAGCGTCCGAAGCGTTCGATGATGGCTTTGTGCCGCAGCTCATATTCCAGATTTTCCAGGCCGGGTTGACTGAACAGTTTTACGGCAACTTCGTGGATTGCCAGAGATTCACTGTGCATGAACGGCATGTAAAGGAAGGATTTCTGAATCGAAGTCAAAGATTGATCTGCCTGCACATTGATTGCTTCCTGAGCCAAACAAAGGGCCAGCGAATCGTGGGCAAAAGCCAAAGCAATATTGCGATACATATTCCGGGAAAATTGATCAAGGACAATTACTTCGGCAAGTCGTCCTAGATCTGTCTTTCTCCAGGAATACAATTCACATTGGGTAGCGGCCTGATGAATGTCTGAAAATCGTTCTTTGATCAGTTGATCAAACTCTTCATCTTTTTGCCACCAGGCTTTTGGTTCTATTTCATGAAACCAAAAATTGATCACTGCTTCGTGAGTCATACTTTCCTTTAGTACAGCTAATAAATATTCAAATTCTTGTTGTTAGCGTCTTACTCTTACTCTTACTCTTAATCCTAATCTTAAATCTTAGTGTCACTTCGTGGCTGATTTATTATGCTGTGTAGACTAAGCTACCGACAAAGCCCTTCCGTTATCTGTTGTGCGGATATTTAACAAAAACGAAACGGCTCGTTCTGCCCACTGCTCTGGAGTGGGATACAACCCCGCCGATCCTCCCCAACAGGTTCGCAACATATCGGTATCGATCACTCCAGGGTTCAATGCTACCGAAGCCATTCCTGGAGGCAATTCCTGCGATAATGCCTGAGACAAACCTTCGATTGCCCATTTTGT
>JANQHV010000512.1 GCA_028282505.1 SAR324 cluster bacterium
ATTTTCAGGCTACGTGGGATACCTCAACCTGGCAAAAACCATTATCCAGGCAATCAACAATCCTGCTTTTGAGCAAGCCAAAACTCCGGCACCTTTTTAAGGAGATCCATGAAGAAAAAAAATGTAATAATTAATCCAATTCACTTAAGCCAGCCTGCCGGAGCGGCACTGGCCTTTTCAGGAATCAAAGGAAGCATTCCCCTCTGGCATGGTGTGCAAGGATGCAGCGCGTTTAGCAAAGTGCTTTTCATCCAGCACTTCCGAGAACCCATGCCCTTTGAGAATACGGCACTGACGCAAACCAGTGTGGTGATGGGGGCTCACGATAATGCCACTGAAGCATTGGCACATATCCATGAGCGGGCCAGTTTTTTTGGTTTGTTGACCACAGGAGTTTCGGAAACCAGCGGGGTCGACCTGGATCAGATCAAATCCTGGTTTGAAGAACGATATCCAGGAACATGGCTTGTCCCAGTCAATACTCCCGATTTTGAAGGTTGCTTGCAGACAGGATTTGAAAAAGCCGTCAAGAATACATTGAAATACCTCGTGCAACCTCCTAGAAGGACACAGTCCACCCAAATCTCTGTTTTAATGGGTCCCTATTTCACACCGGGCGAAGTGAGGGAAATGCGGGACATGATTGAAGATTTTGAGTTGCATCCGATCATTTTACCCGATCTAGGTGACAGTCTGTATGGCTACCTGACCAAAGAGGATTATTCACCCTGCACGATTGGTGGGACCCTTCCCGATGAGATCATGAGGATGTCAGAGTCTCTTGCCGTGATCACATTGGGACAGTCCATGCATCGGACAGGCAGGGACTTTGCAAAAAAATATGGAAGCCAGCATTTGCATTTCAATCACTTGTCTTCCCTGGAGAATATAGACCAATTTTATCGGGAATTGTGCGCTCTCAGTCAAAGAGAAGTCCATCCCTCCGTCCGAAAAGACCGTGAACATTTGCAAGATACGCTCTTGGACACTCATTTTTATTTTTATGAAAAATCTGTGGGACTGGCGGGAGAACCTGAATTCATTTTCAGGTGGAAAGAGCCCTTGGAATCTCTGGGAATCGCTTGTTTAACAGTTTCCAATGAGGACTCCAAACAAGTCGTGTACGGAGATCTGGCTACCCTGCATGGGCTGTTGCAAGAATCTTCTGTGAACATCTTGGTGGGTAATTCCCATCTTGTGGATTTGGCAAAGGATGTGGGGTTACCACTGCTGCGGACGGGTTTACCCGTCTATGACCGTCTGGGTGAACCGCAAAAAGTGCGTATTGGATACCGTGGAACTGCGGCCATGCTCAGGGAACTGGCAAACACTTTTATTGAGGGAGAGACTCCGAATCAACCCTATCTCTCAAAATTTAGAAACTCTTTGATGGAAAGAAACCATGTTGATCAAATCTCAAGTTTGTGATCCCGACATAAAAGATGGGGTACTACAGATTGCTTTCGCGACGAACGACGAATTGAATGTGGATGAACATTTTGGGCGTGCCATGCAATTTCTCATTTATCATGTTTCCAGTGAAACCTATGGCAAAGCCGGTAAAATCGTATTTACCGATGATCCCGGTGATCAACAGGAAAAAGACCACGAATTGAAAAATCGCACACGAATTGAGGCTCTGGAACAATGTCATATTATTTACTCTAGAGCGATTGGAGGCCCTGTTGCCGCCAGACTGGTGAATAAAAAAATTCATCCGATGGTTGCCAAAGGAGAAGTGCGCATCGAAGCCTTGCTGCAACAGTTTCAACAATTACTGGGTTCCACGATGCCTCCGTGGTTGAGAAAAATTGTGGCTCCTGTTGCCAATCCGAACCGATTTGATGATTTTGAAAATGATGATTAAACATAGGAGAACACATGGAATACTTGGAAGCCTATCGAAAAAACAAAAGCAGCTACATTCCAGAATTCATTGATTCTTTGGACTATGAAACCTGTATTGGCTGCGGACGCTGTTACAAAATCTGTGGAGAAGGTGTTTTTGAATTGATGGAGCGTGATGAACTGGAGTTGGAAAATGATGACTATGATGACGAAGGGGCTCAAGTGATGGTCATTGCTCATGATGAAAACTGCATTGGCTGCGGAGCCTGTGCCAGAGTTTGTCCCCGTAAGTGCCATGAATTCACCCGCATTGCCGCATAACGCCTCCCATTCCCTTTATCTTCCAGGGAGGCATCTGTGTCAATTTCGAGCAGTTTCCGCTTACCTGGGGCTGGCCATTGGTGATGCTTTGGGAGCCACAACCGAGTTCATGACACCTCATGAAATCCAGTCACAATTTCGTGTGCATCGGAATATGATTGGCGGGGGCTGGTTGCGTCTAAAACCAGGACAAGTCACCGATGATACGGAAATGAACCTGGCCCTGGGACAGGCATTGATTGAAGCGAAAACCATGCAGCCTGGCACAGTGGCGGATTTTTTTGTCCGCTGGATGCGCTCCAAACCCGTTGACATAGGGGATACGGTATCCCGTGGGTTGCGCCGCTACCTCAATCAGGGAACCGTGGAAGCCATGCCCGAAGAATTTTCGGCAGGAAACGGTGGCTTGATGAGAAACCTGCCCGTCATCATAGCGACCCTATCGGAGCCACACCTCATGGAGTCCTGGTCCCTGGCACAGGCCAGGATTACCCATCACAATCCTTTATCCGATGCAGGTATCCTGTTGATCAGTGAGTTGACACGGTTGGCTATTCTTCATGGCCAGGAAGCTCCTCTGCAAAGCACCATTCACCATTATCTCCAGAAATATCCTATTTTTGATTTCAGCCATTACCGAGGTGAATCCGATGGATACATCGTGCACACTGTCAAAACGGTCTTGCACTACTTCATGCACACATTGGATTTTGAATCCTGTCTGTTGGGGATCGTCAATCAAGGAGGCGATGCTGATACCAATGGAGCGGTTGCCGGAATGCTGGCCGGTGCATTTTATGGAATGGACCAGTTTCCTTCCCGGTGGCTCAAAAAACTCAACCCTACCGTCAAAGACCAGATCCATTCTCAGGTTGATCAACTGTTTGAGATATTTGAGGGTTAAAAGTATAATAGATTCCGTTATCTGGCTGATTTTTTCTATTACCACCATTCAGTTTGATATTGATGTATGTACAAATTGGGCGCATAATTTATTCATGAAATTTGAATGGGATGAAAATAAAAATATCGAAAACATCAAAAATCACGGACTCGATTTTGTAGATGCTTGTCAAGTGTTTGATGGTCCACGATTGACTATGGTGGATTCACGTTTTGATTATAGCGAATCTCGTTCTATCACCATCGGATTTTCCAATAATCGTTTAGTGGTCGTATCTACACAGAGTTAGAGGATTCAATCCGAATTATTTCGATGAGACAAGCCAATGCCAAAGAAAAAAAGATCTTCAAAAAGCGACTGGGCTAGAGTCGATGCCATGCAAGATAGCGATATTGATTATTCAGATATTTCCAAACTGGATGAAAAGTTTTGGGAGAATGCCCAACTAGTGATGCCCGAAAATAAAGTCAAAGTCACTATGCGTCTTGATCCAGAAGTGCTCAACTGGTTCAAAGAGCAAGGCAAAGGTTATCAAACCAAGATCAATGCTGTTTTAAAATCTTACGTTCAAGCCCATAGAAAAGCCTCATTGTAGTGGTAGCCGTTGAATATCATAATCCCAGCAGCCGTGACTACATCATTGGGTTCTGTTTGCTGAAGATTCGTTGAATTGTTTGATTCTCACCGTTTTCAAGCTATTTCAGTAGTCAACAAAAAAATCTTTCAATGATGTAACAAGGTTATATTCAGGGAGGCTGATGGATAACCACCATATCATAATATTTGATGGTGTATGTAACTTTTGCAATGGAACTGTAAACTTCATCATTAAACGGGACCCGAAGGGGATCTTTTCTTTTACCCCGATGCAAAGTGAGATTGGACAAGAATTGATACAAAAATACCATACCTCAAAAGTCGGAACGGATACATTCCTACTTATCAAAAATGGGAATTGCTATGAGCGAACCGATGCTGCGTTAGAAGTCACGAGAGACCTCACGGGTTTCTGGTATCTATTCCGTGCATTAAAAATCCTACCAAGACCGATAAGAGATTACTTTTATAGATTATTCGCTAGAAACAGATACACCTTATTCGGCAAGCGGGAATCATGTATGATACCCACCCCGGACATACGTAATCGATTCCTTGAGTAGTCTGTTGGATTTCTTTTATTGAAGACATTCCACCAGTTCTGAATCACTCATCCCCCCCTGACATTCAAAGGCTTTCTGGCGAATAGATTCCACCAGTTCCTGTGTCTTTTTGCGGGGGATGGGGTAGCCCAATTGGTGTAATTTGGACAGAATGGCACTGGTTCCTGAATGTTTTCCGATCACAATGGAATGAGAGGAACCCACCAATTCCGGAGCAAACGGTTCATACAGCCTGAAGTCCTTGAGCAATCCATCCACATGAATTCCTGATTCATGGGTAAATACTTTTTCACCCACCACACTTTTCCCTTCTGGAATGGGACGGTGTGACAGATCCGCAACAATCTGGGCAAGCGGCTTCAACATTGTAGTCTGGATGCCACAATCCTGATTTTGGGTTACGTTTAACGCCATGACAATACTTTCCAGAGGTGTATTGCCAGCCCTTTCTCCCAACCCGCAAACTGTGGTATCAATGAAATGAGCACCTGCTTTGAAACCTGCCAATGCATTCGCCGTTGCCATCCCCAGGTCATCATGGGCATGTACTTCCAGATCCATTGACACGTTGTGGCGCAACATGCCCATCTTTTCTTGCAGGGCAAAGGGATCCAGCACTCCCACTGTGTCACAAAAACGAAATCGTTGAATGCCTAAAGATTCTGCGGCCTGGGCAAACTCCACTACAAATGTCATATCCGCCCTGGATGCGTCTTCCGCACCGATTGAAACCAAAACCGATTCGTGTGATAAATAACACATCAACTCCTCAAGACGCTGAAACAACCAGAATCGGCTTTTTCTGAGTTTCCGTTCAATCATAATTTCTGAGACCGGAAACGACAGGTGCAAATGCCTTGCACCAATTTCCAGGGAATGATCAATATCCCTTTTGTCAGCCCGATTCCAGGTAATGATGTTTGCCTTCAAGCCAAGTTGCAGGATCTCCCGGACAGCCGATTTCTCAGAGTACCCCATCGCAGGAATGCCTGCTTCAATAAAGGGCACCCCGGCTTGATCCAACAGGCCGGCAATATGGATTTTTTCATAGATGGAAAAGAGCACTCCTGGAGTTTGTTCTCCATCTCTCAGAGTAGTATCAACGATTTGTATCATTCAACCCTTTTCGCATTAACGGTAATTGGAAAGACAGGCATTGATTCTTTTGATTCTAACTGGAGGGTCATCCCATTATCCAGTTTCAGTATGCCACCAAAGCCTTGTTCGAAATCAGAATCAATTACATTGGCTTCAAGATCTTTTTTTGCGATATACGCAGTCATTCCGTTTTCTGTTTTACGCAGAGTTACTTTCACGTTGTATTCCTTGATAGAGGTTATTTTGAGGCAATGAATGAGAATTGCCAGACTTTTGGATTTCATACAAATGTTCTGCCGCTTTCATCACAGCCTTCTCCACTGGGAACCCAGGTGTTTCCGTAACAGGCAGGATACCATGAGCTTCCAGCTTTTTATGAACAGGATAACCGACTCTGAGACATACCACAGCGTCACAGTCCTGGATCACCTGGAAAATCTTGTTGAATCGGTCTTCGGGCTCATCACAGGAGTCGGCACCTTGACAATAATGGTCTTCCACCTTCCGGACATTGATCAATTTTGCGGTCCCATTGATGACCTGGTAAATCAGAAATTCCTTGGCATGTCCAAAATGTTGATTGACCACTCCCATGTCTTTGCTGCAAGCCGCGATGGTGTAATTCCCTGGTATGATGACCCGCTCATCCTTATTTTTCAGGTGGGTGTTGATCCGTTTTTTCCAGCGGGTCCTCAAAACACTACCATTATCCGTCGGCAACGGCAGTTGCTTCAGTTTTTCCTTGGTGAAACTTTCAAAACGGTCATCTCCCAACCTCCCAATAGCATCAGCACGACATTGTCGGCAATGGGCCATTTGCTTCAGTGTCCCACATTTTTCTCTCATAGTTTCTAGCTCCTGATCGGTAGGTTCCGGCCAGTTTTGCTTACCAAACCAGGTGCCATGTTCCGGTTTGGCAATCAAAGGCATAATATTGTGCATGAACACCCCCAAAAGCCTGATTTTTTTAGCAATTATTGGAAGTTCTTGATCGTTGATCCCAGGGATCATTAGAGAGTTGACCTTGACCAAAAGACCCAAATTTACCAAAGTACGGATGCCAATCTGCTGCTGCTGAAGAAACCATCTCATGGCTTCAGGGCTGCTGTCTTTTTGACCTTCATATAAGACCCAACTATAAATCTTAGCGGCTGTTTCCGGTTGGAATGTGTTCAGAGTCACCGTGACATGATTCACTCCACTTTCTACAATTTGATTCACATACTGAGGGAGCATCAGTCCATTGGTAGAGAGGCACAATTGCAGATCTGGAAAATATTCCTGTGTTAATTTCATCGTCTCAAACGACCGCTCCGGATTAGCCAGTGCGTCTCCAGGACCTGCAATCCCCACAACGGACAATTCCTTGACTTTACTGGCAATGTGAGACAATTTGATCAAAGCTTCTTCAGGGTTTAACTGTTCGCTCGTCACTCCCGGACGGCTTTCATTCACACAATCGAATTTGTGATTGCAGTAGTTGCATTGAATATTACAGGCCGGGGCGACAGGTAAATGGATTCTGGCAAAAAAATGATGAGCTTTTTCGGAATAACAGGGATGATTCCAAATTTTGGACTCTTCCTCAGAACCACAATGAGTCATACAGGAATTCACAACGATCTCCTAAAATAGGGTTGTCAAGTTTCAAGGTTCCACATTTTGCAGCAATCTTGATACCATTCTTCCTGATTGTTTTTCACCATTGATATTATTGAATATTTTTTCTATTCATGTTTGTCGGGAGTGTCGGATTCCTGACAATTTGTAAGGTTTACCTCAAAATGTCACATCCCCACTTACTCTATATCAATTTGATCAATTTACCTTCTACCCTGTTTGCGTCTCCTGCTTACAACTTGAACCCAATTCCGGTGCATATCAACGGAGTCCAGGAGACCAATATTCGTTTATTTGAGACACTGGACCGTTTTGGAAAAGAGGAAGCTCCTTTATTGTTTAAAGAGCACATGCGTGCCATGTTTGGATTGGATGAGATGCTACCCTCCCTGCCTGGCAAGAAAAAGAAATACAAAGCAAATTATCGAAGGTTATTGCGGGGTTGGTTTTTTGATGCCAATCGCCCGGAAGGTGCGGTGATGAAAGGTTGGGTAGAAAGCCGTTTTGGCATCCGTACCCAGTTTCATAAATCCAGAATTGATTCCATTAATTCACTGGAATATGAAGATTATGCGATGGAAAAGTTTCATCCCCGTTTCCATAATAATAGCATTTTTGGACAACTCGATTGTGTCTACGAATTTGCTCAGTATTATCTGAATCGTTTTGGAAGAAAACGCAATCGGCTTCGTTTGTATCGTGGGTTGAATCGAATGGGAGATGATAACTGGGTGATCAAGAAAAACAGTACCAAACAATGGATCATTCGTAATAACAGTTTGACCAGTTATACCTCAGAAATTGAGTATGCCAGTGAATTTGGTGAGATAATTGTTGCAGTCGATATCCCTTACAGTAAGATATTTTGTTTTACTGAATTGATGCCAGGGGAACTTCCCTCTTATGAAAATGAATATATTGTGATTGGTGGAGATTATATTTCAGAAGTGATTGATTTTTTTTGAACTCTCTTTCTAGTCCTCTCTTGAAAAGCCAGCATCCTTATGATGAAGAGCATACTGGAAGATTCTAATTACAACAACCTAAGTATTACGTCATGTGCGACTTTTTTTGTCATTCCGGGCTTGACCCGGAATCTAGGAGCTTACACACGTTTTCTGGATACTGGATCAAGTCCAGTATGACATACTCTGTTATAATAATATCAATCACTTACAAGAAAAAGTTGCACACGGCGTTAAGTATTCTCTTTTCCAAAACGGCTCCTGTGGTTTCCCCTACAATCTTATCATACAGCAAACTCCTCAAAAATTTCATGATCACTCTACATCCATCGCAGAGAGCCGCCCATAAACAATTTCTACGCTTCGTTCAATGGGCATCCATCCACTGTTGGCGACTCAAACTGTTGGGGTTGTTGTTTTGTACAAGTACCTTTTCTGTATTTGCACAAGAGTATTCTCCGTCCTTGAGAGCGAAGGGTGATGAATTCACTTTTATTCGAATTCGCCATACTTCCCAAAATGGCTGGAGCCAATCATGGCAGTATGACTATCCAGCAGCGGATTCGAATTTTTCAAAAGCGGTTGCACGTTTGACTCATGTCCATATCCATTTCAATCCCATGATTTTGACGTTCGATGATGATCGAATTTTTGAATATCCTTTTTTGTATTTAGTGGACATGGGAAACAATGGAGGACCTGTTTTTTCTGCAAAAGAAGAAAGGAACTTACGAGAATATCTGCTACGTGGAGGATTTTTGCTCATTGACGATTCCAAAGGTGACCATGCATGGATAGCTTTTCGACAAGTCTTCCAACAAATCTTTCCTGAAAATTCATGGGTTCAATTGGATCTAAATCACCCAATTTACCATATTTTTTATGACATCAATGGCCTCATACGAATTCCAAACATACGCGACTTAGACCTAGAGTACCCCCCAGATTATGCAGTCCCTTCCAATTGGGCCATTCTGGATCAAGACGGACGCATCATGATTTTGATCAACTGGAACTCCGACATGGGTGATGCGTGGCAGCATACTTATGATAAAGAATATCCTACTGACTATTCCAATTTCGCCTATAAACTTGGTATCAATTTTTTGATTTATGCAATGACCCATTGAACCAAAGCTTCGAGTCTGTTGGAATTGGATTGATTCTTGCTTTTGCCCGTCAGTTGACAAAACAACACACTCCATTCGCCTTTTGTCATTGTATCAAGGTATGGCCTAATTTTGGTTTGAAGGTCCCTATAGGAGATACTGGAAAAGAGTTCATGAAACACTTTCCTGCTCCCAAGGGAGTCCCTTTACATCTAAACAATCTTCTGGCTTGCAGCTCGGTAGCGGTTCTTGAGATCCTCTTCTTGAGTTTGGATTGACAAAAATGCTGCTCCGGTCGAGAGTGGACGGATACCTAAATTTATAGATTACCAACGAAGGCGCCAACGATTACGAGTTCGGAGACACGTTGACCTACTCGCTTGCCTATGCCTATGCACTGAATAAAACGGTAGATCTCTCTGCTGGGATAAACGGATGGGTCAAAAGCAAAGACAAGCTGGAAGATGAAAAACGAGACAATACCAGTGGACACGTGATGTATACAACACCTGGCGTCCATCTCAAATTCGCTCCACGTTATGATGCTTCTTTCGGTTATTCGATCCCAATTGTGAAGAACGTGAACGGTGATGACGGTGGCAGTGGAAAGTTCGCTTATCCAGAAGGTCAGGGAATCGAAGACAATCGCCTGATTGTGCGGCTTGGCTATAATTTTTAGTTGACTGATTATCAGGTTGCCCCCCTCGCTTTCATCTCTTTGGACAGGCCCCTCCGAACAGAAAGATTTTATAAGATGTTCACATTATTGTAAATTTCTAATGAGGGGGCTGTCCGAGCTTCGGATTTTCCATCCCTAAAATTAAGTTTTTCCTCTGGTAAATCCATGATTTAAAAGTTTATTAATGATACCTTTTCAAATCGTGAGAAGTCGTATGCCATGTATCCATTTTTTGATGATCATAGTACTTTCAGCTATTCCTTCCAATTTTCCTCTCTCCTTTATCCAATAGTAAAGTCTGTTTTCTAAGTAACTCGTTACCCCCCTCTAGTTTCTGTTGAAATTTGAAGAATTCGTTTAAATTTTCAACAGGCCAGCAACTTTGAAAAATTTTTCCTCATTTTCTCGACCAGCCTTTGAATATATGGACTTGAAACAAGGCCGAAATTTAAAATGTCAACAGAACCTAACGTCATGCTCAACTTTTTTGTCATTCCGGGCTTGCCTGGAACGCCAGCCCGACCGCAATCTAGGAGCTTACACACGTTTTCTGGATACCGGATCGAGTCCGGTATGACATGCTCTGTTATAGTAATATCAATCACTTACAAGAAAAAGTTGCACACGGCGTGAACCTAGTAATTTTTATAATCAAGTAGAGATCGCACAGAGCGAGAGTAGTTTTCTATTTAAACATTAACAATAATTAATCTTTTGAAAATCTTCCCTTCATCTTGTGTATGGTATGATATTCCTCAGGTTAGAAAATTTACAATTTTCATCAACGCAAGGCTCTTATGTTTACGATCCTTTTTCTAGATTACTTATTGGTTGTTGGGTTACTTGATTTCCATCTCTTTCTCTGGTTGGTCTTTTTTCCTCATATCGGATGCTAGTCTATTGGCAACAATCTTCACAAATTAGCGTTGGAACCGCTTTATTGGGCACTCATCAACTCCTCAGGCAAAAACCTTTGAAACTACTCCAAACAATTTGCTGGAAGACAAGGTGAACTATAAATTAAAAAAAGTAATGAGAAAATTTATTGGAATATTATCAATTTCCGTTTCGGTTATAGCCGTCACAATCCTGACAATAACCCGTGAAGAACCGGAGACAGAAAAAAAAGAGATAGAAAAGTCAATAGAGGTGAGCATTTTAGATATCAAACAAGAAAATGTGACTGATATGATTAAAGGATATGGGCAAGTCAGAGCCCGTTGGAAAACAACACTTGCTTCTGAAGTGAGAGGTCGTGTTTTAAGTGTTTCTGAAAAACTGTTTTCAGGGGCACAATTTAATAAAGGAGAGGTCTTGGCCACAATTGACAACACCACCTATGAAGTGGAGCTGGCAGATGCCGAAGCAGCCTTGGCCAAAGCAAATCGTATATTAAAAGAAGAAGAAGAACGTTCAAAAGTTGCCGCCGATGAATGGGATATACGAGGTTATGCCAGAAAACCGTCCAATCTGGTTTTACGTAAACCTCACATCCAGGAGGCAAGGGCAGCAGTCAAATCGGCAAAAGTCAAGATCAAGAAGGCAAAATATGATTTAACCCAAACACGAATCACAGCTCCCTATGACGGCATTGTGATTGAACGCAACATCAATCCTGGCGATTTTTTACAAGTAGGAATTCAAATTGCCAAGATTTATGAGCGGGGTATTTACGAAATTGCGATTCCGCTCAATGGTAATGAAATTCAGCGTTTGCCAGCAAATAGTAAAGGTGTGACTATCAGATTATACTCTGAGCATACAGACAAAGTTTGGGATGGAAAAATATCCCGTCTTGAACAGGTGATTGATAACCAGAATCGCTGGCAGAATATAATCATCGAAATCATCCATACAACAGGTTTGCTCCCTGGACAATTTTTAACAGCGGAGATTCCTGGCAAAAATTATAATAATATTCTAGCGATACCTGAAAATGTCCTATCCGATGATGGGCATATCTGGTTTGTTAATGAACAGGATCATTTACAAAAATTTAAAGCCAACATTCTTTTCCACAAAAGTGGAAGTATATATGTCCACTCTCCTGCTTTTTTGCATACATCTACACGCATTACAGCAGAGCAAGATTTTTTCCTGGAAGGGATTAAAGTGGCTCCCACATTTGAAATAAAGAAAACAACGAGGGCTATCGTAACAAATATGGAGGGAAGGTAATGCGTGGGCATGATCATCATGAAGGCTGGATTGCGTGGTTTATCCAGAATCCTGTAGCAGCCAATCTATTAATGATTATTTTGCTGATCGTAGGTGGATTGACCTTAATTGACATGCGAACGGAAGGATTCCCTGAACCTTCACCACGTACGGTTTCGATCAATGTTTTGTTTGCAGGTGGTTCGCCGGAAGATGTTGAAGAAGGTGCGGCAATAAAAATCGAACAAGCCCTTAAGGGGATTGAAGGAGTCCGAAGAATCTCTTCCACCGTGACTGACAGCAAAGCAACCATTTCTGTTCAAGCGAAGGATGGATATTTGATCAGTACACTAAAGGATAATATCAAAATCCGCGTGGATGCAATTTCTACTTTCCCTGCCCAAATAGAAAGCGTGATTATCACAGAAGAACAAGAGGAACGTCATGTGATGTCTGTACAAATTTTTGGTGATGCCAATCATGCGACCCTGAAAAAAACAGCGAAACGTGTCCGAGACCGTTTGCTTGCCTTGCCTGAAGTGAATAAGATTACAATTGAGGGTGCCCGAGCTTTTGAAATTCATGTTGAAATTCAGGAAGAAAAATTACGCGCTTATGGATTGAGTTTTAATGAGGTAGCAGCAGCCATCCGGAAAGCTTCGATCAATTTGTCAGCAGGTGAGTTAAAAACATCTGGTGGGACAGTCACTCTGCAAAGTCGTAAGCAGCGTTATCATGGCAATGAGTTTGAGAATATTATTGTTCGTAGTTCTTCAGAAGGCGGGCTTATACGAATTGCCGATGTTGCGATTGTTCGTGACGGTTATGCAGATCAAAGCATCTTATCGCGTTTTCAAGGAAAACCGTCTATTAACTTAAATATCCAACTACTAGGACGAGATAGCGTAACCCAAGCTTCCCACGCAGTAATACGAGTTATTGGACAAATACGTGAAGAAAACTGGCTGCCGGAAACGATTGAATTAACAACATGGGCAGATGAAGCGGACAATATTCGTGAAAGATTAGGACTGTTCTCTAAAAACGCACTATTAGGCATGATTTTGGTACTAGTAATGTTGACTCTGTTCCTAAATCCCAAAATCGCTTTCTGGGTGGCTCTTGGGATTCCTATCTCCTTTGCTGGGACATTCATTGTGATGGGGCCGAATATTCTAGATTATTCAATCAATGATTTGACCAACTTTGCTTTTATTGTGGTGCTGGGGATTGTAGTAGATGATGCGATTATCATTGGTGAAAATGTATTTACTCATAAAAAACGCAATGGTAACGGGATTGAAGCTACCATTCGTGGTACGAAAGAAGTTGCCACTTCCGCAACATTTGGTGTTTTGACAACTGTGGCTGCTTTTTTTCCATTAGCAATCATGACAGGAGATTTCGGTGGGCCATTTCGTATGATTGCGATAGTCACAATTGTTTGTCTTTTTTTTTCTCTGGTTGAATCCAAATTTATTCTTCCCGCACATTTAGCGCCATTGGATGTGCAAAATAAAAAAATGGGCGAACAAAACAAGGTAATTCAGATATTGAATTCTTTACAGATGCGTATTGATCAAGCTCTACAACGTTTTATCAAACAATATTATCAACCCTTGATTACAACTGTTCTGTCTTATCGTTATCAATCTCTTGGTGTATTTATTGCGATTTTTATTTTAGCAATCGGCCTTGTGACGAGCGGATTAGTGCGCACTGTGTTTTTTGGAGATGACAATGAAAGTATAATTCATGCCAAAGCGACTATGAAGTCTGGTACACCAGCTGCCAAAACGCATGAAGTGGCCAATTATATTGAAACGCATTTGCATGAAACAAACAATATTCTCAAACATCAATATAGCCTAGACACGAACCCCGTGATCTATTCCTATGTTTCCTCCCAAGAAGATGAAACAGCAACTGTGACCGCTCAAATTACACCAGGATCACAACGCCCTTTTTACAGTCAAGAGCTTTTGGATTTATGGCGTAAAAAAGTAGGAGCCATTGTCAATGCAAAAGAATTGAATTTTTATGATGATGATGACGATGATGGTTTGAGTGTTCAGGTTTCGTCCTCTGATCACATGGCCTTAGAAGAAGCCACGAAAATATTGCAAGATCGGGTGAAGGCATATGTGGGTATTTTTGATATCAGGACAAATTTGGATAATGATACTCTGGAATTAGCGATTGAGTTGAAACCAGAAGCTCAAATCTTAAAGCTGAGCTATCATGATGTGATCAATCAACTACGGAATGCAGTGTTTGGTTTTGAAGCCCAACGTATCCAGCGTGGAGATGAAGAGGTACGTGTCATCGTGCGTTATCCTAGAGATGAAAGAAATGATATTAGCGATCTTCAAAATATGCGCATCCTTACGGCAGATAGTGGAACAGTACCCTTTTCACAAGTTGTCAATATAACAAGAACCAAAAAGCAGGCAGAGCTTACCCGAATTGATGGAAATAGAGTACTCACTTTAACGGCACAAATCGATGAAGACATTGTGTCTTCCTCAGATATCATTGCAGCTATAGAGAATAAAGTATTTCCGGATATAAAAAAATTATTTCCAGGTATTAGCATTGAGCTTACCGGAGACCACAAAAGGGAAAATGAAGCAACCACCAAATTGATGACAGGTTTTGTTTTAGGGTTATTTCTCATCTATGGCTTGCTCGCAATTCCTCTGAAATCTTATAGTCAGCCATTTGTAATTATGCTGGCAATTCCGTTTGGGATCATTGGAGCTATTCTCGGGCACCTTATTGTAGGAATTCCACTCAGTTTTGTTTCTTTTTTTGGAATATTAGCGCTCAGTGGTGTTGTTGTCAATGACTCACTCGTGTTAGTGAGCCGTTATAACCAGATCAGAAAACGCAATCTTTCCGATGAGGATGCCATCATAGAAACCGGAATGTCACGCTTTCGTGCAGTCTTTTTAACCTCCATCACCACTTTTGTTGGTTTGTTTCCTCTGATACTAGAAACATCTGAGCAAGCTCAGCGCCTTATTCCCATGGCAGTTTCTTTGGCTTTCGGCATTCTATTCTCAACCATTATTACTTTATTGGTGATACCAGTATTACTCAGCATACGCTTGAATATCATTGAGGTTCTAAGCCCGCTTGCTATTTTAAAAAAGCAGGAAACTTAAACGGAGAAGAGGTATGACAAAAACGAATCATCTAATGACAGGTACAATCTATTTTTTATTGGTGGCCATCCTTCCTCTCAATATATTTGCTCACGACAAAGAAGATATAATGCAGGCCCAACGGATCATAGAAAAATCGGGTATCACGCCTCTCATCGTGTTGGGAAACGTCCAAAAAAAATATCCCAATGGAGTTATTTATGAATATGAAATGGAAAAAGAGGACGGCATCTTTGTTCATGAAGTAGAATTGATCAATTTGGATGAAAAACGAAGATACGAAATCACACTCGATGCTCAAACGGGTGCAATCATCGAGGAGGATATTGATGCGATCTTTTGGTTTGGTCAAGATGATGATCTTCAAGCGGCAAAGTATTTATCCAAATCCGGATTTCATTTGTCCAAAGCCATTCAAAAAATCGAATTGGCAAAGGGAGTGGTGATTTACCGAATTGAATTTGAAGAAAAACATGGAATTCATTATATTGAAATTAAAACCTATGGTCCTCACGGGGAGAAAGAATGGTTGATCGACACAGATCGTCAAAGCATTATTCCCAATTTCAACAGGTGGTCACAATGAAATTACTTTTAATTGAAGACGATGAGCTAACCTATCAATATATTCAAAAGGCCTTCCAAGAACAGGGATATACGGTAGATGTCGCCAATGATGGCAACGAAGGACTCTTTTTGGCAACTAGTGGCGAGTATGACATCATTGTATTGGATCGTATGCTATCAAAAATGGATGGTTTAACTTGCCTCTCTGCTTTACGTGCTACGGGAAACCAAACCCCTGTTATTATTCTCAGTGCACTGGCACATGTGGATGAACGAATTAAAGGGCTTAAAGCAGGAGGTGATGATTATGTAACCAAACCTTTTTCCTTTCAAGAGTTGCTGATTCGTGTGGAACTTTTGACAAAGCGGCATCAAAACACGAATGGCAATACCACTAAGCTTGTCGTGGATGATCTCATCATGGACCTTTTAGGGCATAAAGTCACCAGAGCAGGACAAGAAATCTCACTCCAACCAAAAGAATTTCAGCTTTTGCAGTATCTCCTCACACATCAAGGGCAAGTGGTTTCTCGAACCGTCCTCTTTGAGGCTGTCTGGGAGTATTATTTTGATCCTAAAACCAATGTCATTGATGTCCACATTGCCAATCTTCGTAAGAAACTAGAAACAAATAACCAAAGTCAACTCATTCATACTGTTCGAGGAGCCGGTTATGTGGTCCGAGCGCCTTAGGCTTTTTACCCAAACCTCGATTTGGCGCTTCACTTTGGCTTTTACGGTGGTTGTCCTACTGATTTGCAGTGGGATTCTGGTGATGGTTTATCAATTCACAGTTGCTGAACAACGCCGACAGTTAGAACAGCAAATCTTGACTGTTGCGAATGGATTTCAAGATCTTTCCAATTTAGAGTCAGTTCATTTTGTGGAATTTACTCAGGCGATCCAGGAGCGAACAGAAAAAAGCCATTCCCTGGTGATTGCCCTCAACCACCAAGATCAGATCATTGGCAATCTGGAAAGCTTTCCTGATGCCATTCCTGCTTTTCCTCAACTTGTCCGATTTCCTATTGCGGTGATCAACTATCAAGGAGAAACAGAACCCACAATAGTCCTCGGAACTCAGGTGATGACAAAGTTTGGAATTCTTTTGGTGGGATTGTTTGACGATTATCATAAAGAAGAAAAACAATTTCTTACCGTGAGTGGGTTCGCTCTGGGAGGAGCGTTATTGTTCACTGTTGGAATTGGTGTGATTTTTAATCGACGTGTACTATCTAGAGTAAAGCAAATAAGCGAGCTGGTTGCGCAAGTCCAATCGGGACAACTTCAAACCAGGCTTCCTCTCAGTAAAAGAGCAGACGAGTATGATCTGATTTCAAACCAAATCAATCAGATGTTGGATGACATTGATGGGTTGGTCAATTCCATTTCCAATATCACCGATAACATTGCTCATGATTTAAGAACTCCTCTTTCCCGGATACGAATACGCATCGAAGAGGTTCTTCGAAAAAAGGGAGAAGAACTGGGGGAAGAACCCTGGCTGGTAGATGTGCAAACCGAATTAGATCAAGTCTTAGAAACGTTTAATGCGATGCTAGAATTGTCTCGGCTAGAAAAAAGCACCTTAGCCCTAGAGAAATCTCCATGTGACTTAGTTAAAATTTGCCAGGATGTTGTTGATTTAGTGCAACCTCTTGTCCAACAAAAACTCCAGTTGGAATGGATTGTTGAAGAGCCTGGAGTTGTTCAAGGAGAAACTCATCTTCTATTTCGAGCGATTTACAATGTTGTGGAAAATGCAATCCGCTATACGCCTGAGCAAGGCCAGGTGAAAATAGTTTTGAAGGGAACCTGTTTAGTGGTTGAAGACAATGGTCCAGGAATTCCTGAGTTTGAGCGAGAAAACGTGTTCCAACGACTTTATCAACTGGATAAGAGCCGACAAGATCAAGGTTTTGGTTTGGGTTTATCTATTGTCAAAGCAATTCTCCAACTCCATGGCGGTAGGATTCAACTGGAAGATAATCACCCAGGGCTCCGGGTGATTCTGCAATTGGGACCAATTGACTGAAGTAGAACAAATGATTTAAGAAAGTGTTATTGTGCGTCTTGGCTATAACTTTTGATCTGCCGGTTTCGCGGATAATACCACTGGCTCGATAGTGTTGACGCAGCGCATTTGATTGCGATCCACAGCGGCGTAGGTTTGATTGACTGTTTCGGGTGAGTCGAGTATCTGTATCAATAATTGGACCAGATCTTTTCTATTGCCCGACTAAAACGAACAAGCAATTAGAGAAGGAGAGCACGGGCATATTCTTGAAAACATCGCTGATATTTTTGAGCGATTGAATCTCCCTCCACAAATGCAAACTTTTTTCAAAAGAAGCTAACCTCCTAATTTTTTCACAAATCCGCTCTTCATTTTTCCATTTTCAAAATAATCTGAAATTTTTTCGTCCAAAACGATGGGATTGTACTTTATAGGGATGAGGACGCTGAAATTGTTTCAGTGATCAGATCGCGAGCTAATGAATCTTTTCCCATTATGAATTAAGGAGGAATGATGAAGAAGAAAAAATGGTTTTTCATATTAATCAGTTTAGTTGTTTTTACCCTTCTTGGAATTGGAGCATGTGAGCAGTCTCCTATCTCCACTGCAACGAAAGAATTACCATCGTCTGTATACCAGGACGCACCGGTAGATGAAGCGTCGGTAGACATACCACCTCTGGCTCTTGACCCCGCCGAAGGAGTCATATTGACCGAATTGGAATTTGACGGGGAAGTTTTGACCATGATTGAGCGGGAAATTCAAATTGATCCAGTAAGTCTGGTCGTTTCTTCAAGTCGCACAAAACGTAGTCTTATCCAGCATATTGCTTCATTAAGACTCGATATTGAACTCGATAATAAATTGCTAGGGCAGCATTCATTAATTTTCAATGGGGCATTCTGGGAAGGCAGTATTCAACTACCCCTTGGAAAAGTTGTGGCGATTACCTTGGTTGAACTCGATATTGGCCAAAAAGAATTGGGACGTCGTGAAACGTCTTTACCTGTTACAGAAGAATTTGCCAATGCGTCGGTAGTTCCGACTATTGACTTTCCAACAGATTCTGCGGCAGGCTCTTTCTTTTCCGTGAGTCAATTGGGGGCAAATGATGTGGCACCCGGCCAAAATTTGATCATAACTTTTCTCATGGAAGGCATATCAAATGCCGTTACTTATAATGTAGTACCAGGCGAGGGATTTTCCAATCCTTCAGGCACTTTGGATGCTGCAAGGTTACAGCTATTTTATACTTCGCCTTTTGAGCCTGGAGTGGAAAAGGAATTTAGCTTAATTCTACAAGGTTACGACGAAATTAGTTTTAAAGTCAAAATCTTACAAAACGCAGGGGTGGGTATTGGAGTAGCCAATCTTGCACCACAAATAACAGGCTTTAAATCCAAGCGTATTGGTGAAAATAGCTTTGAAATTGCTGTATTGCTCCGAGACGATGATGTGGAGGGGCATTCCTATTTGTGGAATGACGACAGTGCTGAGACCTCATTTATCGATAATACAGTTAATCCAGTGGTTTTGAAGGTTGAGAACCCAGTCCTGTTATTTTCCAATCTCACAGTGGAGGTAACCGATCCATTTAATAATAACGACAGTCTGACACAAAAAATTACTTTCCGTGATTCTCCGAATCCATTTGGTTGGAGTAAAGTGCTAGTCTCCAGTTCAGAAAGTACCTTCATGTGGCGATCGGAGATAGTGGCTAGATTAATGAACTCATGTGTTGGTGCTGGACAATGCAGCTACACAAAACCTAATGAAGACAAAGCAACGTTTGGGGTATCTGAGAAGGAAAATTTCCCTATGAACTTCCTCACAAAGGCAGAGATTCTTCAGTTTGCCGACTATTTTTCTGGCTTGACGGGTGTCTCAACAAGGTTGTGTACGAAAGACGAATTGGTTGCGGCAAGATCGTTAGAAAAAACGCTGTATGAATGCGGGGAAGATCCGACATGTTTACACACATTTACCGCTGTGCGTGAGTCTTCTGGAGGTAACATGCAACCAGTTGCTTCCTATTCTGCAAACCGAATCGGAATTTATGACTTATCGGGAAGTGTGGACGAATGGACTTCGGATACTCATCCTGCGTATGGAACCATATTTTTCTTGGATGGCCATTATGATCGACAAGCTATGTATGTGAAAGCACACACAGTCTACGATTCCAATACTTATCCGAATGGAGCAAGGTTTCGAGGCTTTAGGTTATGCACCGATCAAGTACCAGCTATTCTGGAACCGGACCTTGGAATCACAACTCCGGGCAACTCCGGCAGAACAGGGTCAGGTACTGTTACCCCCTTGCCCGAACCGATAGGCAATTCAGATATAGCCAATTGATGGGGGTGTGAAATGAAGACGGCAGATTCCGGTTTTTCTCCAAAAAAACAAAAATTTTTTCGTCCAAATACTATATTATGGGCTTATGGTTTATGAAGGCAGAAAATGAATGAGTATCTTTACATTTCATGAAAATTAAATATCTCCAGGGTTTGATCACATTCTTGGCCACCATGGTAGCGCCGGCCTACGTGCCGGCTATTTTGCTGCCATGTAAGGAGGCGCTGATTTGATTGACTAAGTATTCAATCGGTGTTTTGTTTACAGTAAGAGAAATATGGAATTCGAAACCATCATCCAATCATTTGACTCTTCTTATGAGGAAATCTGGAATCAGTGTCGAACAGACTGGGAGAATGCCTTACAGCAAGGTAAAATCGAATTTTTAGAATTTTTTAACCAGCAATTCAAACCAAAGATTGGCTCAACATTCGAATCCCCATTAAAAAAAGCGTTAATGGAGAATTCCTTTGGATCAATAATAAACGATGTTTATTTGCGATATACTTATGGATACAATGGGAGAAATCCTGCTACATTAGCGCAAATCATTGAATACCAAAAAGATGATTTATATCATGGATTTTCGAATTTTATCTGGGAGTTTTGCAATCCTCCCCTCCCACATGATGTTCCCGAAGGGCATAGTCTCGATAAAAAAAATCAGGAATTCAAACCATTTTTTCTCCAGTTTGAAGAAAGGGAACAGGCACTTGAGCAGATTTTTGAAGCAATAAGCAAGAAATATGAAAACACAATAAAGAGATTTTTTAAGAAAAAATACGGTTTGCAAGATCAAGAAGTGGACGAATTAACTGCAGAAGGATTTCAAGAGTTGCTTGAAAATATTATTAGCAAGAAGTTCAAATACTTTAATGATTCTGGGCTCTATAAACACTTGCAAACAAAAATGGTTTGGCTGCAATGTAAGAAATGGAGAGAACAAAAAAAATATGATCTCATCCCAGATTCTCATGAGCTTAGTGATGAGAAAAATATATTCCCTGAAACAGTTGCGGCCTTTTCGTTGAAAAATCAGGCTCTGAATGGAGCAAACTCGACCAGCGATCCGGTGAATTCTTTTTTGGACCAGGTAGAAGAAATAGCCAAACAGGCTTTTTATGAGGAAAAAAAGGGGGAAGATTTGTACAAATTATATAGATTGCATTACCAGGAAGGTCACTGTTTCCGAACCATTTCGGTAATATTGAATAAACCGCAAAGCACTTTAAAAAGCCAGCATTCAAAGATAAAAAAAATTTTAGACAAATTACGGACTCAATTGAATAAGTCCATTTGAAATGATAAACCTTTTCTTATTGACGTTCGAGGGACCACATGACAACTGAATCCTCTATCCCAAAAATTCCAGCCTGGAGATTAGCTTACTTAGCCTCTTTCCCAGAAAAGATGACCGAAGAAGAATCAACATTAATCAAGTCCGATATCAATTTGATAAGCCAATATTTAAGACTACTTGCCAACCGAAATATCTCTTCAGCAAAGCAGGTACTTTTTCGGCAAAAAGAGCTTTGGGTCCAAAACCAAGCAGCAAAGCATAGTTGGGTACTCAAAAAAGGGAATCGATCTGTTTTCTTACCCCACGAAAACCCATTAAAAATCATTCCTAAAGTCGTTGACGATGCAGGCCGTAATGTTTCAATAAAACCAATCCTATATAGCGAAGTAGAAAACTCTGGTTGGTTGTTGACATTCGACCAATCAATTGATGAATATGTGTTTATCTCGGATTCTTCCCCTTGTGAAAACGGATCTTCCTGGTTAATATTAATGGTGAGGACGCAAGAAGCAAAAGTTCCATCATGGCAAAAATTTTTAACGGTGGTAACTGATCTTGTTTCTGAATTGGATGGTGGAATAGAGTCCCTGATACCAGCCCCTGCTGCTGCTCAAGGTTCATCTTTTGTTTGGAATCACATTGAAGACGAATCCCGCAAAGTTAAATTTCACCCTCACCAAGATCCTGAAGGACACATTCTTTCAGAAGGATGGTCTGAGATCAACAAGATGGATGGTCAAACCGAAGTCACTTTATTTTTGAAAACCCGGCTGGAAATAATGGAAGTAGTCGTGCAAGTGCTTGATCAGGAAAAAAATCTTTTGACAGAAGTTACATTCAATCCTGATCGTCCTGGATTTTTTTATGGCGGACAGATCGTTTCTCCATTGGAGATATCACCTCATTCCATTGGCATTCAATTACGAACGGCATGAAGGAGAAAGCATTTGGCTTTATGAATCTATCATACGATGAATTCAAAAAAACTCTTGAAGACTGGATTCAAGCGGAAACGATTGAACCGGATGAAGTCCATCATATGCAAAATATGTTTTGTGGATGGGATCGTTATTTTCATTACTTCCAGGAAAATGGGCACACATCTGAAATTATCAAGCAATTACAACAGGTTCATAGGAAGTTCACAAAGATTGTAAAAACCATAAGGCACAAACATCTGGTTGATCAATTTCAGATGGTTTTAAACAGCTTAATACAGATGAGGGATCTGGGGATAGATTCTGAAAGTAAATTGACGGAGTGGGGTCCCAAATGGTTTCAATGGGTAGCGCAGACTGGTAAATTGATCGACTCTCCTCAACAGGGAGCAGCCCAGGCAATGAGCCATCTGACGGCTTTAAAAATGGAACGCGCTCACTCCCTCTTGACAAATTATTTACGGCAACAAGGTCTGTTTGCAGATCTGGAAGGATTATTGACCGATCTCTTGAGGCTGGTGATCCACTGTCCCTGCAGCGAAATCACAGCTCTTTTGGTGCAACCGGGCGAAAAGGACCAGCCTCCAACCGGATTGGCAAAGCCTTTTTTTATGATCCGGGTTCAAGATGCTAGGTTGCGAAAAGTCTTTCGTAATGGTATTCATGCGGGACTCCATCAGGACAACCGCTTTCAAGAAGTGGTAGAAGCAGGAATCCATCAAGCACAACAACTTTGTTCGGATCAAGAAATCTTCCTGGCAAAGGAAGTTTTCCTCTATGATATTGAAGAGGTTCCCTCTGTAGAGGGTGATTCCATCTGTGCGGCTGCTTTCTTGTGTGCAATGGGATTACTGACTGGAAACCCCTTCAGTCGCACTGATTTTGCCGTAACCGGAGGAGTTCAAGGCGCTCCTGTGGGTGGTTCCGAAATGAAAGTCAACGCTGCGTTTAAACAAGGAATCCCTGATATCGCGATTCCTCAGCAGAATGCATTGCGGGATGAATCAATCTTTGATCGTGTCATTCGCTATCCCAATTTTGAAGAGCTTTGGCGCAAATTCCAGGGATTTGGAACGCTTGACCGGGAAAGTTCTCAAATCTACCACAAGAAGTATTACAAAGATAAAAGCCTGTTTCCTGAACTGCTTGCGGAAATCACCCCCATCATAACTTCTGTTGAAGGGGAAAATCTGGAATCTTTACCTTTTGAGGAAGCCTTACGGGAATTATGGAAGCAGGGCAAACGGCATATTGGTTTGGTAGGACAAGGAGGGATGGGAAAAACCACCACGCTGTTAAACCATTGGAAAACCGTATTGGAGAGAGAAACGGATGTTTTGCCTTTGTATGTGCCTTTGGAAAAAATCAATAACACAATTTATTCACAGGAAAAGAACTGGATTTTGCAATTGATTGCGGAAAACTACTTGTATGCCAATCAAGTTGCTGGCATGCATATTGATAGCTTGCGTGAGTTGCTCAATGAACAGGAACGGCGCTTTGACCAAGAAATGAGTCAAAACCAGGGAAGTTCTACGAAAAAATCTGTGTCTGTCTGGCTTCTGCTGCTGGATGGATACAACGAAATTGCAGAAGAAAAGCTATCAAAAATCCATCAATCTCTCAACGAATTGGCAGAGCTACACAGTATTTCGATTGTGCTTACCTCTCGTGAAAACTTGCCAAGAACCAACTACTTTCAGCCAGAACGACTTGAACTGGAACCTTTGCACGATGAGATCGTTTGCGATTGGTTAAAAAATCAGAATCTTGCCTATCCGGAGCATTCCAATACCCAAGCATTATTACGTGTCCCTCTTTATCTTTGTTTGTATGCGCTTTCTGAAACGACCTTAAAACATTACACACCTCAGCTTAATCCTGACATCAGAAACAAACTGGCTCAACCTCCCAGGGTTGCTAGTGATTTGATGGAACGAGTGATTGAAGCTTTGCTTCAAAAAGCACTGCAATTTCCATCCAATTTCCATTTATCTGAAAAACAGACCGAAACGTTGCTCAGGATCTTGGTCTTGGAACTGATTCCCCAGATGGCCTACATAATGGAATCCAGAAACCAATACAGTCTGACTTGGGGTGAAATCCTAAAAACTGGAGAAGAAGTTTGGAAACAGCCAGGAACCATAAAATATTGGAGGAGATTCGCGCAATCGCAACCACCCGATTGGGAGTTGGTGGACATGTGGCTTAAAGGATACCTGACCCAGCAACTTGGCATGCTCGAACCTATTTCAGAAATCACTGTTCCTGCTCTCTTAGAACAATTTGATATGGAGACCGAATTGGCACAAGAGTTCGGGTTTGTTCACCAAACTTTTCGGGATTTCTTTGCCGCTTTTTATCTACTAAATGAGGTCAAGATCCCGATTAGGGAGAGGAAGCTCCCCTCTGCTTTTGAAGAACGGATATTACCGATTTATTTACAGCAATTTGTCGGAGAATTAGGGAAGGAGCATCTCAAAGAACCACGATGGATTGGTGAACATTTTAGACCGGAATTGGACGAATCCACTCTTTTTGAAGGACTGCTTGATATGTGTCGAGGAAAATCCTACCAGGAAGTAGCCTACACGCTACATAATTTGTTTGGAATCTTCAAAGTAAATCGGAAGCACTTTGCTTTTCTGGATCTCAGCAATATGGATTTAGAATGGATATCCCTCAATAATATTCCTCTCTCCCAGAGATTGAAAGACGGTCGTGTTCAGGCCGCCACTTTTGAGAGAAGTCTTGTATCCCATGAAACTTTTTTTCCACAAAGATATTTCGAGACGATTAACTCAGTTTCTTTTTCTCCCAATGGCCAAATCTTGGCGTCGACTTGCTCTGATAACACTATCAAAATATGGGACATACATGTTGGAACGGTTCTTCGTACTCTTCAAGAACATTCAGGAAAGATGAATTCAATTTCTTTTTCTCCTGATGGTCGAATTCTCGCTTCGATTTCGAGGGATACAACCATCAAAATCCGAGACTGGCATGCAGGAAAGGTTCTCTGTACTCTTCAAGGGCATTTAAATACAGTCACCTTGGTTTGTTTTTCACCAAATGACCAAACCTTGGCTTCGGCTTCCAAAGATACAACCATCAAAATATGGGATTTTTATAGCGGAGAATGCCTCAAGACTCTTGAAGGGCATTCAGATGCGGTCACTTCGGCTTGTTTTTCCCCTGACGGTCAAACCTTAGCTTCAGCTTCCAAGGATACAATCATCAAAATATGGGATTGTTATGGAGGAGAATGCCTCAAGACTCTTGAAGGACATTCCAAGGAGATCATGTCGTTTTGTTTTTCTCCTGATGGACAAACCTTAGCTTCAGCTTCCAAGGATACAACCATCAAAATATGGGATTGTTATGGAGGAGAATGTCTCCAAACTCTTCAGGGACATTCCAAGGAGATCATGTCGTTTTGTTTTTCTCCCGATGGACAAACCTTAGCTTCAGCTTCCGAGGATACAACCATCAAAATATGGGATTGTTATGGAGGAGAATGTCTCCAAACTCTTCAGGGACATTCAAGTGGGGCCAGGTCAGTTTGTTTTTCTCCCAATGGCCAAATCTTAGCTTCGGCTGTCCTGTACAAAACCATCAAAATCTGGGATGTTCATACTGGGGTATGTCTGCAGACTTTTCAAGGTTTCCCATCGCTCGTCAAATCAATTGCGTTTTCTCCTGACAGTCAAACTCTCGCTTCTGCTTTTATAAATGGTACTGTCAAAATATGGGAAATTACCAAAGATAATGAGGTTCAGGAAATTCATACTTTACCCAATATTCCAGGTCTTTGGGTTCAAGGTGTTGATTTGAGCAACCTTGATTCTCGCAGTACGCTTTCTCAAGAAGACAAAAAGCTGTTGAAACAATATGGAGCAAAACTCCAGGATTGAATCACCGCACATGTCCTAGTTTTTTCCAGCGTAAAAAAATCAAAAAAATTTTCGTCCAAATGCTGCATGGTGGACTTATAGTTTATGAGGGCAAGAAAATAGGTTTCTTGCTCGTTCAATGACCATGATGGTGACGACCGTTACTTTGAGGATTGGGATAAGGTCGGA
>JANQHV010000550.1 GCA_028282505.1 SAR324 cluster bacterium
TGTGGATTCAACATGACGGAACAGGGGGAGTGGCTCTTGTGAATTACAACTGATATTTGCTCAAGAAATCTTTCAGGAACAAATCCAGGCCACTGTTGTAATCGTTGGTAACCACCATATGAGCATATTGACGGGTTGGGACAACATAATTATAAAAAGCAGGACGGACAAACGTAAAATATTGTTGAACGCTGTATTCAGGGGCATAATTATGCTCTTGCAGATTTCCCATGATAAAGCGGCTTAATACCACATCAGGAGGGCTTTCCAAATAAAAAGAATAGGCCAGTAGGGAACGGATACTTGCATGCATCAAGCTATACAGTCCGTCAATGATTAAATAATTTTTTGGCGTTAACTTCACTGTAGAAATACGTTTGCCTGTTTTGTGGTTATAATTTGGCATCTGAATAGGCAACTCATTTCTTAAATCTTCCAGAGCCATGTGGAACGATTTGAAATCAAAAGCGGTTGGAATGTAGAAATTATGCTGCTCTATCGGTACATGAGCAGGCTTGTCTAAAAAATAATTATCCAGGGACAAAATACTGGCGGAAGCAAGAAGCTTTGCTAGATGATGAGCAAACAATGATTTTCCTGTTTTGGTTCCCCCTGCAATTCCAATAATTTTCATGACATCGCCTCGAAAAGAAAATGACTTAGCTAAGAAATGACACTAAGAAATACTAAATTTTAAAAGTTCCTTCCAATAATCCAAGGTAGTCTTTATCAAGATGTTGGTGCAGTAATATCCTAATGGCATCGGGATCTTCCAGTCCTAACTCTAAAAAAGGAATCAAAGCCAACACTTTGATTTGTAGCTGCTCTTCCAGAGTCAACCACTGATAGTGTATCAAATCTGCATGTTTATTGTTGTCTCGATTGTTCAGGATAATCCCGACGACATTGATTTGGTGTTGCTGCAATATTTTAACTTGTAGTAGTGTTTCTGATAGTTCTCTCTCTCCAATGGTAGTAACCCAAAGTACTTTTGGCTGCCAGGCAGTCAACAAATCAATTTCTGTTTCTGTGGATGTCAAGGGAGTATAGAGTCCCCTTGCTCCTTCAATCACAACATGATCAAAATGTTTACAAACGAGTTGAAAATAGCGTTGCAGAATTTCTGTTTTCGAGACGATTCCATCGCGTTGAGCCGCTAAGACAGGGGGTAAATCTTCATTGAATAAAAACGGATTGATGAGATTGGGATGTTCAGTCATTTGGATGGCCTGATGGAAGCGTTCCCCGTCTGTCATGATATCAGCCGCATTATAATTCACGTGCCCCACATCAATTGGCTTCCATCCACTGGCTTTGTAATGTTGACCCAAAGAGTAGAGAAACCCCAGGGCAATGAATGTTTTTCCCACCCCTTTTGAAGATCCTCCCACATACAGACATTCGGTCATTCTTCTTCCCCACTAAAAATTAAATTCTCTCGTAAATTACTGACTTGATCGGTTTCTTTTTGCAGCAAGTCATCAGTGATGTCTTTAACGGTGATGTATCTTTTTTTACTGGCTTCTTCTTTGGCCTTTCTTGCTTTTTTAAAACGTTCCTTTTCCTGGATAATGTAGTTCCATACATTGATCGTTTCGCCTCCATCTTCAATGGTAATTTCTTGCAACTCCTGGTCTGTAAATCCTGCTTGTCGCGCAATTTCGATCAAGTTTTCTCGTTCTCGCAATTTTTTGAGTCGCTTTTTGATTTCTTCCGTTTGTTCTTCCAGAGGAATTTCAATTTTCTCGTGAATACTCACAGAACTGCTGCTGGAAGAATTGCTTGTATCTTGTGGATACACTAACGTTAAATTCCCCACCCCAATCAGCAAAAACATAAAAGATATGGTCATGACCCATTGCAGCTTTTTCATGGCTCACCCTTTAATAAAATGTTGGGAAAACATGCAAAAATTAAAAACTATTTACATAAAGCAAAGCAAATAAGATTCCTTTTTCTTCAACTTGAGTATGATTTGTGCATTCCTTTTTTATTATACGTATTCATACAAATCTCTCAATAAATAAACTCTTCAGGTTCATCCTATGAATCACAGAAAAAATTACTGGTGTGGAATGGCATTGGTTGTCAGTATCATCATGCTCATGAGTGGATGCTCTAAATCAAATCAAGAGGTTCAGTTGTCAGCTCTTCA
>JANQHV010000558.1 GCA_028282505.1 SAR324 cluster bacterium
TTCTCGTTAAATAGTTCACTATTCGCCTCAAATTTCTGAAAAACCTCTCTCATTTTGGACGATTTTTCGTCACGGAAATAATTTTTAAACGCCCTCTTATTTAAAAGGGGACATGATTGATTGATCGATGAATCAGTAATCCGTTGAACGATCCTCATATTTCTAGATGAGCAACGAGATATTGAATCCAACCACTATTAACAAGGGACAAAATGACGCATTTTGAGTCATTTTGTAATGGGGCTTCATTCATTAAACTATTGAAATTGATAGGAATTTTGAAGACGTGTCAAAATGACCCATATTGTTCATGGTGAGTCATTTTGACGCAAATTGGTAGAAGGAACTGCATTCAAAAAAGGAAAAACTCATGGTGTTCAATAAAAACTCATCAAAAAAATATCGTTATTGAAGAAACAGAAAAGCCTTCTTTTTTCTAACGATTTATTGCTTTACATTCCCCCTCGCATTCGATAAATAACTACTGAAATTACAAACCAGCACTAACCACTTTTATTTGTATTACGTTCAGTGATTTGAGTGAAAAACAAGATAGTATCCTCGTTGTCAATGTTATTGAAAATAGGGAAAATCGTAATGACAGAGACATTATAATCCTATAACTTATAAGATGCTGTGTTAGAATTGTTGTTTGACTATCTACTAATGGGGGATTGATGGATGTTTTAGATAAAAAAACCTTGGAACTACTGGCAGAAGAAGCCCATAAGATATGGATGGAGGATAAAATTCATGATGGTTGGAAATTCGGCCCAAAAACTGATGTAGAACAAAAAATCCATAGTTGCCTGTTACCTTATGATCAATTAAGTGAAGCGGACAAGGAACTGGATCGGCGTTTTATTCGTGGTATACCAAGGATTTTGAAGACAGCAGGTTTAAAGATTGTAACTGAAGAATAAACAACTCTCCTGGTTTTAAAGATAAAGCTAATTTTTTAGTTCCATGGGCAAAGGGGCGATGTGGTAGAAAAGAGAAGAACACGGAAAGGTAAGCTTATGAACAAGAAGGCAAAAAAAACAAATAAGGACTTACTCGTTGCTGGAGATGCCGGTACTGACAGATTCATTTATCTCGAAGGCTTTTCAGATGAACCTCCAAATTTGCGTGAAGCTTGGGTTAACGCAAAACAGTTTCGGAATATCACTTTAGATGGGGGAGCAAGATCGCTTTTCCAGCATATGCAGGCAAATGGTATAAATGTCTCCTGTCTTTGTCATGAGGGTGATCACCCAGAATCAATCTATCTCTTAATCCGGCAGAAAGGTGGACAAGGATGGTGTATTGGTAAGGCAATTGTTGCTGGAGAAGGGGATTTTACCTCAGATGATCAGTCTCATTCCTTGACATCCGCAACAACGAAGACTCCGTGTGTGATCCTGGATTTCAATCAAGGGTGGGTGATCAAAAATTTAAATAAACTGCCTGCATTTCTTCAAGAAAGGCCTTATATAATCCGCACCCACGATCCTCTAAACGAGGACTGGAGAAATGTTCGTCAACAAGACATCCATCAGGGCATTTGGTTTTCACCGATTCAAGACATGGCAGACGGCTCGCTTTGGTTTCCTGGAAACTGGGAGAGTGTGCATAAACGGGTAATTGATTATCTTAGCACTGACAAAACTATATGGGACAACGGCATGTGGAAGCATTTTGTTATTGTTCAAGTTGCCTATGATGGGGCCATTGTTGTCGGTCCAGACATGAATCAGGAGGGAAAAATTCTTATTTTCAGGGGAGATCAACCAGGATCTTTCTCAAGAGAGGGTTACGGTCCAGTTTTAGCGGGAGGAATAGTCTTTGTCCATTCAATCGCTGAAGCCATTATCTCATCTACAAGCTTGACATCCAATAGATTAAAAGCATGTACAAAAAAAGGTCTTGCCCGAATCAGACAGCTTGTTGCAAAAGGATACACAGGGCCACAAACAGACTGGGAGAACTGGGAACCACCCTCAACAACAAATTTACCCGTTGAGGCATTAAAAAAAGTTGATACAACAGATATTATCGACTATAGCAAACCACCAGTGCCAAATTGGCAAACTGCCTGTTACATTGTCTGTAGAGATGACAACACACTCCGACAAAATACAGTGCTCAAGCTGGGAAAGTTAATAACAGCATCGCCTGGTTATGCACACACCCTTCTTAGGTTGACCAGCAGACTTGAAAATCATATCAATAGCGATAGTGACATATTATCGTTTTCAGTTTTTGGGGGACCTGGTTCTGGAAAATCTTTTGTGGCAAAACAGATTGCCAAGGCAATTGACCCTGCAGGCCAAAAATTCGAATATCAAACCTTTAATATTTCACAATTCAATGACTTTTCCCGTCTTATTGACGCATTTAAACAGATTCAGTCCATCAGTCTGAAAGGAAAAATTCCTTTCATCATGTGGGATGAATTTGACACATCTTATAATGGGGAAAGAGCTGGGTGGCTATCTTCTTATTTGATGCCAATGCAGGATGCCGAATTTTTTGATGGCACAAAGAATCAAAAACTGGGTAAATGTGTCTTTGTTTTTATCGGTGGTACTTTTAAAGATGATGATGAATTCAATACCTGGGCCTCAAAAGAGGAAGGAAAGAAACAAAAAGGCACCGATTTCCATAGCCGTCTTGATAGCAGTTTAACGGTGCCTTCTGTCGATTTTAAAAAATATTCAAAGAATATGTTTGATGCAGATAATGATGCCAGGCTTGTGAGGGCTATTATGATAAGAGCTTTTCTTTCAAAAGCCAAACATGTTCAGCGGATAGCTCCGGATGTTCTCTCTTTTTTACTTCATATTCCCCTCCAGCACGGTGTACGCAGCCTGGAAAAAATCATAACGGCAAGTGAACTTCGAAAAACTAAATATTTTCAACTTTTTCATCTTCCTGCTCTGGATGTACTACGCTTGCATGTGGATACTTCAAAATTACCAGATAAAGGGACGATAGAAGCCTTCATACAACAACTTGAACAGAGTTATAAAGGCCCAGGGCTGGATTTGCACTGGGACAAATAGAGTGCTTTATTCCCATTTTGATAAATGCGGGCTGGAATTCCATTTGTGCTCACTGGCTAATATAGTACCGTGAATTAGGTTTTGTTTGGCTTCCTCTTTGCCCATGAGACAATCTCCCGAAAACTGTCATGTTGAGCGTAGTCGAAGCATCTCAGAGCCCCTTCGACTACGCTCAGGGTGACATGGCATTCAATGTGCCAAACAAAACCAAAATCTCACACTATATAAATTCAATATCTGCGTTGCATTTAAAAAAGTGACAAGCATTTTTATCCCCTCACCTTAATCCTCTCCCCAGGGAGAAGAATTAAAAGTATTGTCATTTTTTAAATGCAACTTCGTATCAGTTTCCGTCGAAATTAAATAGTTTATCAGAAAAATGATGATCTCAAAACAGAGTAGGATATTTTTTTAAGATCTTGGTTCGAGTCATCGTTTCATGCTATATTATGCGTGAATTTTATCATGGAGATCGACTCCCCATGCTTCAATGGTTTTGTGGCGGAGATAACGAATTTTTAAAGTTGAACCAGGAGATATGAAGAAACAAAGGATTGTCATTAAAGTCGGTACCAATGTATTGCAAAGTGCCAATGGCAAATTGGATTATAACCTCATTCGTGATCTGGCAGAACAGATATCTCTCATTTCTGGCAAAGGATACCAAATTGTATTTGTGAGTTCGGGGGCCGTAGGGGCTGGAAGAGAATTGATATCATTTCAAGAAGAAAAAAATCAAATTTTGCAGGAACAAATGATGGCAGCAGTGGGACAGGTGCGCTTGATGCAAATTTATTCAGATTTTTTTCTGGAAAACCAAATTGTGATTGCCCAGGTCCTCGTCACACGCACGGATTTTGGAGAGCGAAAGTCTTATTTGAATATCCGCAATACCCTGGAGGGTTTACTGGCGACAGGGGTGGTGCCCATCATCAATGAAAATGATGTTGTGGCAACCGATGAATTGTCTCCTCAATTTGGCGATAATGACCAATTGGCAGTATTTATCTCAGCATTGATCGGAGCCGATGCTTTGTTCTTTTTGACCATCGCCCCAGGTTTGTTGACAGGCCTTCAGCCTCATGTCGGTCAAAAGTCCCAATTGATTGAACAAGTAATCGAACTCAATGATGAGTTGCTCAGTCATTGTGAACCTTCCACTTCTTCTGGGGGCAAAGGTGGAATGACCAGTAAAGTAGAAGCGGCTGGCATGGCCATGTCTTTTGGGATTGATACATATATTGTCTCTGGCAAGATGGAAAATGTCGTTTTGCGAATTTTGGAAGGGGAAAAACTGGGAACTCATTTTGTAGCCCAGGGGGAGAAAGTGAATAGCTATCGCAAATGGTTGGCTGCAGGTGCACAAAGTAAAGGTTATTTGAGTATCGATAAA
>JANQHV010000559.1 GCA_028282505.1 SAR324 cluster bacterium
TTCTCGTTAAATAGTTCACTATTCGCCTCAAATTTCTGAAAAACCTCTCTCATTTTGGACGATTTTTCGTCACGGAAATAATTTTTAAACGCCCTCTTAAGGTAACGTGAATTCTGTCTAAGAGACAAACCTCAGAAAATGTGATAAAGGATGCTTCGGGCAAAGAATGACGCCATGGTGTTAATCGTTCGTCAACAAACACACGATTCAATTCTGCTGTACTGGCAAATGGATCACAATCTATTAATGTCTCTCTTAATTGCTTTGATAGTTCTTCAGGAAAACCACTCATAATTCTTTAAACTCTTGTCATGACATAACAAAATAAACAGTTTTTGTATATGGGGAAGGAGTACTTATTTTTTCGGGGAGAATTTATTTTTAAATAATTTCAACCACTCTATACTTTCTCAGTAAACAGCAAAAATGATGTGTCATTCTGAACGGATGTGAGGAATCTTTAATGATTTCAATACATTAAAAAAGATCTCTCTCGTTGTTCGAAATGACACAGAATTCAATAATTTCAATAGATCTAGGTGAGAAAGTATAGAACCACTTAAAAAATGAAAAAATATATTTCAATGGTTGGCTGCAAATCATCTCGGCTCTATGTCTGTTCTGAACAATGCTGAGAAAGTATCACAACTCGTTGCCATAACGAAGAGGCAGTCATTTCATTGTCTTGCTTCAATGAATCAGCAAGTAAACGGGAATAATTTTGTTGCATCCACCTGGAAAAGGCAGGGGTTTGCTCACACCCAACCAGTTGTGCTAATGCATCGAGATGGGGACCATGCCCCTGCGAGGCTTCTTCGGCAATGAGTTCCATAGTTTCTGACAAATAAATAGCTCCTTTGGGGCGATAAAAACTATCCGAAGGGGTACCGCGTTGACAACCGGAGGTGTTGGAAAGCCGGGAAGACGAAGTGGTGGAGGTGGAAGGATAGTAAGAGGTTGTCGCTAGAAAGCTTTTGGGAGAATACGGCTTGGGGCATTTGTCAGCAGCCATGATAACTTCCGAGAACAAAAACCCCAATCCACTGCTAAGCATCAATATTGCCACAACATGTTTCAACATGGAGCATCTTCCATTAACAGTTCCTTTTCCTGCTTTGGCTTTTCCAATGGAAAGGTCAGGTGATAATACCCTTCCTCCATCGTACTTTTAATAGGAGCAGGGGCACACTCATCAAAGACATGCCTCATGCGGGTATTGCGAGGAAGAATATCAGCTGTAAATCCTTTGATTCCACGTTCATGAGCAATCTCAATCAGACGACTCATCAAAGACTTGCCAACTCCTTTATCCTGCCAATCGTCCCGTACCATGAAAGCTGAATCAGCAAATTTGGTTTTGGGATCGACATCATAAAAGCCTACCGCAATAATTGCCTCATGTCCATCTTCCATGATGCTCCCCACCAATGCAAGATTTTTGTTGTAATCCACATGAGCCATTTGCTGTGCCTTGCTGTGCGGCAATGCTTTCAGGTAGGTAAAGAAACGCAAGTAAATGGTTTCTATGGAAGAACGATAGAACATTTCCTGAAGCATCCCTTCATCCGTCGGTTTCACTGGACGAAAATGGACTTTAATTCCTTCTTTAGTGGTCATTGTTGTTTCCAGTTTCTCCACTTCAGGCAATCCGATTTCAGGGTTGACCAATTGATCGGAATAGACATAATGCTGTTCTTTGGCAGCCTTCATCAACTCTTCACGGAATGCCGGATGGGCAATATGGATTAAAGCCAATGCACGTTCTCGAATCGTCTTGCCATGCAAATCCACAGCACCATATTCGGTTACCACATAATGTACATCGCCACGAGAGGTCACCACCCCAGCTCCTTGATTGAGCATCGGGACGATGCGGGAAACCAGTGTTCCGTCTATAGAAGCAGTGGAAGGCAGAGCAATGATTGGTTTTCCACCAGCAGAGCGTGATGCCCCTCGGATAAAATCCACCTGTCCTCCAATACCACTATAGAAATAACTTCCCACTGAATCCGCACAAACCTGCCCTGTCAAATCAATTTCCAGTGCAGAATTGATGGCTACCATTTTCGCATTTTGCCCAATCACAAATGGATCATTGGAATATTCATTAGGATAAAATTCGAACATGGGGTTGTCATCAATAAAATCATAAAGCCGCTTGGTCCCTAATGCAAAGCTGGCCACAACTTTATGCTTGTGGAGTGTCTTGCGAGATCCATTCACAACCCCTCTTTCAATCAATTCCATAATTCCATCGGAAAGCATTTCTGTATGCACCCCAAGGTCCTTATGATGGCGAAGTTCTGTCAAAACAGAATCGGGGATCGTGCCAATCCCCATCTGAATCGTAGAACCATCCTCCACCAGGTTAGCAATATGATGTCCAATACGCTGTGATATTTCATCAGAGGGAGTCGTTGGCATTTCTAAAATGGGAGCATCGTGCTCGACAATACGATCTATTTGATCGACGTGAATGAAGGAATTACCCAAAGTACGAGGCATTTGAGGATTGATTTCAGCAACTACAATTTTTGCTGTCTCTGCGGCAGCTTTGACAATATCCACTGAAACCCCATAACTGCAAAATCCATGTTCATCGGGTGGAGTGACCTGGATCAAGGCAACATCCATCGTCGCTTTGCCTTGATACAATAACCTGGGAACCTCTGATAAAAAAATCGGAGTATAATCGGCACGCCCTTGCGAAACAGCATCACGTACATTGTCTCCAATAAAAAAGGTGTTGTAGCGAAACTTGTCAGAGAATTTCGATTCTGTGTATGCAGCTACTCCCAGGGTACGAATGTGGATGACCTGGTTGTCAGCCAAGTCATTGCCCCGCTCCGATAATGCCTGCACCAACAACTGTGGTTCTGCTGCCCCTGAACCAATAAAAACCCGTTGCCCTCTTTTTACATCGGCAACTGCTTTCTTTGCAGACACAATTTTGTTTTTATATTTTTCATGCCAATCTGTTAATATTCTCATATTTTTATATCCCCTTTCTGAAAACCATAGACTTATTGATTGATATTCAGTGCATGTGTTTTTCTATGATGAATCTTATGTTTTAAGGATATAACTTTCGAGAAAATCTGTCTATCCGTAGATTTACGAGTTTTTATCTTCTTTCGAGGCATATCGCTTCTCTATAACGCAGTAACCTCGTAGATTTACTAGTATCTTCCTAACTCAGCATAACCAAAACCAAAAAGGTTGCCACAGAGGCACAGAGAGCATAGAGAAAAATGTTTTTTAAAAACGGACTCCCCTCCTTACCAAGGAGGGGATGGGGGAGGTTCGTAATTAAGACGGTTCAGACAGGGCCAGTTTAAGTCCTAGCAACACGAGCACACTTCCGGCAACTTGATTGATTCGATGTTCAACTTTGGGATGTTTTCTGAAAAACTCTCCAATCCAGCCCGAACATAGACCCACTGCACTAAAACCAACCCAGGCTAAAATCACAAAAATACAGCCAAGTACGATCATCTGTACTTGCGGATTGCCATGCTCCTGGTCAATAAATTGGGGAAAAAATGCTAAGAAAAATACAGCAACCTTTGGATTGAGCACATTGGCAATGATGCTTTGACGAAAAATAGTCATATATTTCATTGCTTCTACTTTCCCATCCACAGAAACGCCCGCGTTACTCCGAAACAGTTTGATGCCCAGATAAATCAAATAGGCAGCCCCTGCATACTTGACCAATTGAAATGCCGTTGCAGAAGACATTAACAAAGCTGACAATCCAAGAACCGCAAACAGGGTATGGACCAGATTTCCAAGACCAAACCCTGCGGCGGCAGCCAAAGCAGCCTTTTTTCCCTGGGCCATTCCTCTGGTCATTACATAAATGATGTCCGGCCCCGGTGTGAAGATCAAGACGAGTGAGGCCGACACAAATAAGCTCATTTGGATAAATGAAATCATGGTGTATCACCAATCATAACCGTGAATATTATTTCATTCCACCATGACCTTTTCCACCATGATCCATGCCTCCTTTTTCCATTCCGTCACGATCCTTTCTTTCATGATCCATTCTGCCTTTGTCCATTTTGCCGTGATCCATCTTATCATGATCCATCATCTTTCCCTTTCTTTCATGGACAGGAACCATCATTTCCATTTGGCCTGCTTTCTCAAACGTTAAGGTCAAATGAACCTTTTCTCCTGGCTTAGGGGATTTTTTGAGGTTGATCAGCATGATATGGTAACTTCCCGGCTTGAGCATGGTTGCCCCATGAGCAGGAACGGAGATATGCTGGACCGGGCGCATTGCCATCATGTCTCCTTGCTTGAAGACATTATGCAGCTCGACTGCCTCTGCAATAGGGGAGTTTGCTGCAATCAAGCGATCTTCCTGATCCCCATGATTTTGCAATTTCATATAAGCAGCAGATGTTTTCGCATTGGGAGGAACAGCGCGTACCCAGGCATGTCCCACTTCAATTTTTCCCTGTTTAGACATTTGGGTTGACTGGGTACAGCCAGCCAGCAGCAATAGAATTCCTGTTAAACCAAGTATGCTATAAGTAAAAAATTTCATAATATTCTCCTAAATAAAAATTTGATATTAGTTCGCCTTTGTTGCCTAATTGAAAATGAAAAGTGCAGAGTGAAAATGCGCAACAGCGACTAGTTATTGTGAGCAATCAGATACTGGATATCCTCCACGATTTTGTTCAATGGTGTTTTTCGGTAAATTCTTCGTAACTGCCCCTGTTGATCAATTAAATAAATATAATCGGTATGGGCATAGAGGTATCCAGCCGCTGATTTTACATTTTGTTTGAAATAGGCTGCCCGATACTGTCGAGCCACTTTTTTAATTTCTTCTGGTGTTCCTGTCAGACCTAAAAATGAAGGATGGAAGTGAGAAATGTAGTTTTTTAATTGTTCGAGAGTATCCCGTTCTGGGTCAAAGGATACAAAGATCGTTTGCACATCACTGACTTGCTTTCCTAATCGCTGAGCCACTTGTTGGAGATAGCTCATGATGAGGGGACAGACATCTGGACAATGAGTATACCCAAATGTGAGCAAAACTACCTTTCCACGGTAATCCAGTAAACTAACCGGGTTCCCATGATGACCAGTGAGCGTAAAGTCGCCTCCCTGGTTTTTATAAAATTTGAGTTTCGACTCTGCTTCGACAGACAGAGGAGTCATCAACACAATCACTGTGAAAAAAAACAGCCCCAGTTTATAAACATTCTGACACCACTTGGAAAAGTATTTTTTTGTTTGCATGTGCTTATTCTCCATTAAAAAACAGTCTTCCTATTAAAAATCAGATGATCAGTGGAATGGAGGTTACAAATCTCCCAGGCACCTGAAATTCATCAGCTCCAAAATTCAACTTTCAATAAGCTGCAGGAACACAAAAGAATAAAGATTCTTCAATTGAATCAAACCAAAAAATAGAAAGGACTGAGAGGAGGAGCACGAGGAGAGAGGACTGCGAGAAGATCGGTTTGAATGAAAAGACGGTCTACAAAAACATGTTGGTTTTCCTGAAGTACAGGAAGGGAACCAAGAGAGAGAAATTCAGGTACCTCAATAAAAGAATTGTTAACCCCCCATAAGGTCAAAATGGGACATTCATCAGCCGTGTTGAAGGGAAGCCGAGGAGCATTTGAACCAGTAGAGTCTGTATCATCCCACTGATAAAAAGAAGCAGGCAACAGACAGAACCCTTGTTTCACCCAGGATTCTCCCTCTATCTGATCAATAATCAGTGCTGATGGTATACCGAGAGAGCGTTGTAACGTATAAATACGATGAACCCAATGTGGAGAAACCAAAATCCACCAGGCAACCAGGAAGATTACCAGCACAGCACTGAACGTGCGAAGAAAGGTACTATAATTTCCTGATTGGTTTCTCATAATCTTGCCAAAATTCTGGACTCAAAAATAGAACCGGTTGTTTCGCCCACGATTTTGTCCTGGATACGCCCGCTTTTATCCAAAATAAATGTGGTTGGGATCACCTGTATTCCATATTTTTCCTGGGTTGCCAATAATGGATCGATCAACACAGGATAGGAAATGTTACGTTTTTTCGCATACGCTTCCACCAGATCGGTTTCTCCTCCCAAATGTATCCCCAGGATAACCAATCCTTTTCCTTTGTGCTTTTCGTACATCCTGCTGATCTCAGGCATATCGAGAATACATGCACTGCACCCTTGTACCCAGAATTGAAGAACGATTACATTTTCTCTGAAATCAGCCAACCGCACAGGCTTGCTTTGCATATCCTCGACTTCCAGTTCTGGCAAAATTTGACCAATCTCTGTTCCAGCAGTTGGCTTCTGTTCACATCCGAAAAACAAGAAGAGGATGGAAAAGAATAACCCATAATAAATCATACCAAAGGATTTATTTGACATAATAACCAATCATGGAGCTATAAACCTGTTTGAAAAACCTGATTCTGATGCAAAACCGCCTCATTGGCGTCTGTTTTGAGAAAATTTTCGTTAAATAGGCCGACTATTCGCCTTAAATTTTCTCAAAAATCCGCTCAACGAGATCGATTTTTCGCCATGAACCATCCTTTCCGAACAGGTTCTATGAATTTTGCACAGCAATCAATCTTTGAATTTCTTCTGTCATTTGTTCCAGGGTATTGGATTCAGCACGGTACAACGCACGCACGCGCCCTATTTTATCAATCAAGTAGATATAATCCGTATGGGCAAAGAAATATCCGGCAACCGATTCTACTTCCTGTCTGACATAGGCAGCACGGTATTGATAAGCAACCTGAGCAATTTCTTTTGCAGAGCCCGTTAATCCGACAAAGGAAGAATGAAAATGGGTGATGTAATTCTTCAAATGCTCTGGAGTATCTCTTTCTGGGTCCACTGAAATAAACAAAGTTTGTACTTGATCTACTTCTTGCCCCAATCTCCCCATCAATTGCTGTAAATATGACAAAGAAACCGGACAAATATCAGGACAATGGGTATATCCAAAAAAAAGAAGTACTACTTTTCCCTGATAGTCTTTTAAACTGGCTGGCGTTCCACGATGACTCGTCAACGTGAAGTCTCCTCCCACTCCTTCGTAAATCATCAATCCGGAATCGTCTTCTTCCGATTGAGCCAATGCAACTGGAGCCAATAGCGTGCTAATCAACAGAGTGAAAATTATAACCTTGCCAAGAGTTTGTAGTAAAATCACGGAGTGTTTCATTTTTTAAATCACATGCAAGAGGTATCAGTGGAGAGACGAAAAATCACAACAACGAATCATCAAAAGCTCGTAGTATATCATAGAACTCACGAATTTTCCTCACATAAATGACAGGTTCATATCCACGCGCATATCCATGTTTCAATGTTTTGAAATACTTGCGTTGGGAGAGTAGCGGTAACACCGTTTTCAAATCATGCCATTTATTTGGATCTTTTCCCAGCTGCTTTGCCAGTTTTCTGGCATCATAGATGTGCCCCATCCCTACATTATAAGCAGCAAGGGCAAACCAAACCCGATCATCTTCCTCGACGTCTGCAGGAATACGTTTCAATAAATGGGAAAAATACTTTGTTCCTCCCATAATACTTTGTACAGGATCTCTACGGTTTTTCACTCCCATTTGTTTTGCTGTTTTTTCTGTCAGCATCATGATACCACGAACTTTTGTCGGACTCACGGCATCTGGTTGCCAATGAGATTCCTGATAGGCCTGGGCAGCCAATAATTTCCAGGGAAATTGGTACTTTGCCGCCGCTTCCTGAAAATGTGGTAAAAGCTTTGGCAGATGGGTGGTAATTCGTCTGTGAAAGGCTCGAATATCCACATAGTCAAAGTTTTCCAAATGACTATAATAATGTTCTTCCAAATCGGCTAAATACCCATTGAGTTTAAATTGTTGGAACCACCTTGATAATTCTTCCTGTAAATCAGCACCTCCTGCGCGTATAATCCAGGCCAGTGGTTGCTCTTCAGTGATTGAAAATGCCACATACAACTCAGGATAGTAGCGCCGGTTCACAGCCACAATGTTAGAATCAGCAATGATGCATTCCAATTCTCGTGTCGATATCATCTCTAATAAGAATTCTGTTGAAACTCCCTCAAATGACATCCAGGTCAGCTCTGGAATTCGTAATTTCAATTCATGCAACCGTTCCTCATAACTGCTATCTTTGATTACACTCAATTGAAAATTGGGCAAATCACTCAGTTTTCGAGGAATTTTATTGCCACGACGACAGACCACTTGTTGCTGGACAGCATAATAATCCGGTCCAAATAAATATTTACCCTCACGTTTTTTTGTGCGAGTCAATCCTGCTGCCACAATATCTCCCTTTCCCTGTTCTATCGACTCCAGAATTTCAGAAATGCTATCCAGTACCTCAAACTGTACCCGGACCCCAAGGTAATCTGCAAATTCTACTGCCAGATCATGCTCAAAGCCAATCCATTCGTCCTGTCTTTCATAATAAGTGGTTGATGAATTTAAGGTCAATACCACTAAAACATTTTTCTGACGAACCTGTTCCAATACCCCTTTAGGAGGAGGTTTAGCCACTTCACAGCCTGCTATTCCGACAAGGAAAACAATAATAATATAATTTTTCCAGGACATACAAATCCTATTAAATCATTATAAAATGAGTTATCATGAAACTTTACAGATAATACGAGATTGCACTTTCGTCTGAAATTTTATTGTATAACCCTGTGATTAAGGTTTGTCTTGGCTTAATAAATGCTGTCCCCCTGAGCGGAATCGAAGGGTTTCACAAAGATGCTTCGACGACGCTCAACATGACACATTTGAGGCATTTTTGCACTTCAACAAAGTACATATAGTGTGCAGAATTAGGTTTTTCTTGGCATGGAATTTAGCATATGTCATCCCGCACTTGATGCGGGATCCAGGGAGGAAAACAGATAACTGGATTCCGGCTCGGGGGCCGGAATGACAACCTCAGCAAATCTCACACCATGAAAAACCAAAATCTGAATAGTATACCA
>JANQHV010000564.1 GCA_028282505.1 SAR324 cluster bacterium
AAATATTTGCCACAGAGGCACGGGGTCACAGAGAAAAGAATTATTTTTTAAAATAAAATCAATTTTTCATTTTTCTAATTTTAGGACACGAAGGACAAGGCATTTTATAAGGATTTTTCATGTTTTTAGCCATTTGGTGGAAACGTCGCAAGTTCCTTATTCCAAATTATTTTTTCAAAAAAGGGCTGGGAACCTGGGGCAATCCCACCCACTGGGCAATCTGATTATAACCTTTGGCAATGTCCTGGGCAATGCTAATGCCATGCTTGATTCCTTTGATGGATTTGTGAAGAGTGGACTTCTCGTCTCCCAAATCTTTGACCAGACGCTTCAACCGGTTGGTGATGCCTTTCTTCTGAATCTCTTCTGGACTTTGACAGGCTTCGGCTTCTTCCAAAGCCTTGGCGGCATTTTCCAGTTCTTTGGCTTCTGGTTGATGACCTCCTTCGGTGAGCAATTGAGCCAACTCATTTAGATTTCCCTGCAAACCAATGTTGCAATGGTGGAAATTAAAATGAGTGGAGTGATCATCAGTGATGGAATGATCTTCTATCCAAGCATTGTCTTGTCCCCCTAACATTAGGTTTTTTGTATAAACATTTGCAGAAATATTATAGATATTCACAGTGGGATGCAAATCAATATCCTGCCCCGTGATATCCTCAAAATAAGGCCTCTTTTTATTGGAATGATTAACGATCTTGCTTTCGGATAACCATAAAGGATTTTGCTTTTCGAATTCTTCGGGGATTTGTCCATACCGCTCCACCCGGTATTGCAATTCGGGCTTCTCACTCTTGTAGCTATTGAAAATATCGTTCAAGGTTTCCCGTAAACGGCTGATGTAGTCGGTTTTATCCCGCCCTTTGACAGAAACGCTGATGATGCGGTCCTCTTCCCGCACCAAAGCAATACTGCCTTTGCCATCTCTCAGGACAACTCCGTAACGCCAGACCAATGATTCTTTTTTTGCTTTTTTGATTTCCTGATTGTGCCGGACGATGAAGCGAGAAACCGTATGGGGAGGCAGTGGTTGTTCGGCTTTGTAGCGCAACATCAAGCTCTCACCCACAGGGAAAACAGGCAGTTCTTTAGGGCGGTCTTCCTTCAACAGATGAGGAATGATCAAACATTGTTCTTTGTCTGTTTCATAAGCCAATTCATAATGTTTCATCAGATTGAAGAGAAATCCGTGTTGATTTGCTGGATAACGGGCCGCATTGTCTTTAAATACGATGACAAAATCCTCTAATGTTAGTGAATGATTTTTTGTTTTGTTGACCCAGTTGATGATTTGATAAACCCCATGACTGATCCATTCAGGGTTCAATACCAAAGTATTGAATGCCTCCATATCCTTGTACCACAAGCTGACTCCCAGGGCATGCAGATCATTCAACAACGACTCAATATCAGCAACATCATGTTGTCTGGCGATCTTCTGGAATTCGTCCTTAGTGATATGCTCTTTCTTTTTTTCATTTTCCCCTTGGCTGAAAAGTTGTTCTAGCTCTTCTTTGACTTGAAAATAATTCCTGGGAATCTCCTGCTGATTCCAGGAGGCATTGTTGCTGATATACCTGGCCACATCTTTACGAAAACTCTCCAAATCTGTTTTATCGTCTTTGATGGAAAAGGTATAATCAGCTTCAACTTTGTACTTCTCCTCTAAGGAATTGACGGGGACATCTACCGGGTGTTCGTCTCGTCTATTGACCAGAATCATGGCTTTGGAATCGCCTCCATAGTTTTGCATATGATCGAGCCAGTATTTCAACTGGTTGCGCTCTTCGGTACGACCATCATAGACCACAATATACAGACAACGCTCTGAGAGGAAAAACTGGTGCACCGCATGAGTCACCACGTGACCAGCAAAATCCCAGATCCTCACATTAAACCTTTCGTTTTTCTTTTTGTGCGTTAGCTTCCAAAGTAAGGTATCCACGCCTGCGGTACTTTCTTCCACTTTGGTCATCGGAGCATCAAGATCAACCAATCTTCTGGCCAGACAGGTCTTCCCAGCTCCCTTGTCTCCCAGGATAATGATGCGGGCTTCGTTGAGTCGTTCTGCTCCTTGGGTTTCGATGGCTTTTAGATGTCTGGCCATTGCAGCAGCACCCTGATTTCGTATTTCTGAGGGAACGTTCATCCGTCTTGCTAGAGCCTTTCGGTCCAAGATAAAGTCATTATCAAAAATCCTTTGATACAAGTTTCCCCAATAGGCACAGCCTTCTGCTGCCAGGGCTTTTTGAAAATTATTCCATATTTGATCATATACATCTGTCGAGACAGGTAACCGTTCTTCATTTTGAGCAGTTACTGGGTTTGGCCGGAGTGTTGATTTGACTCGTTCCCACAGGTTCCCACCTTTTCTTTGAAAAGTGCCCAAATCTTGCCAGATTATTGAGGTTAGGTTTACTCTGTTGATATCGGCGGTGTAGGTAGCGGCTCTGGCCGCCTTGGAGGCGGATCTGGTGTAGGCGGCAGTTCTGGCGCTGGCGTCGTAGGAAGCTGCGTCGTAGGAGGCTGCAGCATCTGCATCGTAGGAGGCAGCTCTGGCGTAGGTAGCAGCTCTGGCCGCAGCTTCGGCAGCAGCTCTGGCCTCCTCGTAGGCGTCGTAGGCGTAGGAGGCAGCTCTGGCCTCCTTGGGGACATCGGCAGCTCTGGCCTCCTTGGCGACATTGGCAGCGTTAGTATCTAAAGCATAAAAAACCGCATAGAGGTGCTTTTGTCGGTCTTTTTCATCCCAAAAGTCAAAATTCCCCTTGCTACCCAAAAAAGGCAAGGCCCGCACAGCACAGCGCCAGGCGAAATGAACAATCTGTTCACGATCCAGTTTCTTCAATCTTTTTTCTACTTGTTTTTCGAATGCGTCTAAGTCCATTGTTTTGTTTTTTTATTAGGGCTGAGATGTGTCACATGGACGCTACTGTAAGGTTAGATGTGTCATAGCACGAATGGGGTTTGAGAAGCAAATGTAATTTTCCGAAATGATCACTCATCCCTGATCAATGTTAGGAAGGCAGAATTTTCTTTGCTTGATTTGTACCCCTATAAGGGGTATATCCATGAAACATGGAATACAAGATAATCATCAAAAAGAAAGTTGCAAAAGGGCTACGAAAACTTCCAGTGTGGGTGCAGCAAAAATTAGCATTAGCTAGAGATCTACAAGAGAAAGGTCCTGAACAGCCCACATGGTATAATTATAGTAAGTTGAGTCAAACGGAGTACCATTGTCATTTAGGTACTTCATGGGTGGCTTGTTGGCGGCATCAGGATAAAGAAATTGTTATTGAGGTGTACTATGTTGGCAGTCGTGAAAAAGCCCCATACTAAAAAAACGTTATTTGAAATCAAAGGGGAGATTCCTTCCCATGTCCTACAATATCTCCAAAAAGAATTTGGGCAGGATGTGGAAGTAGTTACCGAAGACGAAGAAACCGTTAATATTTTTGAAACGGATTGGTTTCACAACATTCAGAAGCAAATTACACCTGGAGATATTTTAAGGATTTCCAGAGAAAATGCCAATATGACTCAGTCAGAACTAGGCGAAAAACTCGGTAAAGTCACCAGACAAAAGGTTTCTGACATGGAACATAATCGCCGCAGTATCAGTAAAGATATTGCAAAAAAGCTCAGTCAAATTTTTAATGTGCCAATTGAACGATTTCTGTTTGGAATTTGATTGAACTCATAAGTTCTTACAATTTTTTAGACGCAGATAAAGTCAGGATCAAAAAGATTTAGGAGGTTACGGCTTTAGTGGCTATCCTCATACTTAAAAACGCGTGTAACTCCCCATCCGAACCATTCTGCTGGCCAGCACATAGGCCACTCCGACAAAAACCAAAGTGAGGGTAAATGCTGTGATGGGATCGATGTCACTCACGCCTAGAAACGAGTAGCGAATGCCATTGATCAGGTAAAGCAACGGATTGGCATAGGAAACTATTTTCCAGAAAGGGTGCATGTTGGCAATGCTGAAAAAGACGCCCCCTAAATAAATCAGAGGCAAGATCACAAAGGTTCCCACCGCACTGACCTGGTCAAAATTGGTGGCATAGAGGGAAATGCTCAATCCCAGCAGGGAAAGGGTCACCCCCCCGGCAACCAAAAACCAGCAAAGCAGTGCCCAGTGT
>JANQHV010000596.1 GCA_028282505.1 SAR324 cluster bacterium
CGATGAATCCGAATCGACAAATCATGGTTTCATTGTTCGGAGATACTGTTAAAAATATATATCATTATTTTTGAAATGTAACCTGCTCAATATGAGTGAAAGTCTGTAAGCGCTTAACTGCAATGGCTTTAGCAATATTTTCCAACGCACATTTGAATGTCACCACTGGTTTTTGGTTGGAAGAGCAATATCACTTTTGATCCAAGGCAGGCCATTGTCATGGAACTGCCGGGATTATAAACTCCATTGATCGGAGTTTGCCGGCTCCAACCGGCTTGAGCGAGGGTGCCATAACCGTTGTTGGTTGTTGTTTGATCACTCTTATTGTAAGAGATCGGTTTCAGAGGAGTCATAATGCCACTGAGGGAAAATGATTCGGTGAGAACCAAAGGATTGGAAATGCCAGAATGGGCTAGGTGGATGACTCCATCAAGAGTGGACGTCACAAAAGGACCACTTGCTTGATAGGGTTGGAGAAGTGGTTCGTTCTCGCCTGGTGTTAATGGATTGGGTCCGTGTGAAAAATGAGCCACTGGGAACACACTCGGTGACCAGGCATTTTGGGTTGTATTGTCATAGGGACCGCTATAGGAACTCTTTTCTGCTGTGACAACATTGAAATCAGCAGTGTTGTACGATACCATGCCCATTTGGTGACTACCAACCATCTTATAAATAAGATAAACTGAGGCTCCAAGAGTTGCCAAGGTCAAGTGACCATCGGTTTGATGACCAGTTGCTGCGGATTCATCACTCCACTTGCCATCCGTATAGATCATGGAAAAGATATCATTATCTGCTGTTTGCCAGGCCAGCATGAGATTGTTACCTTGATTGTAGGTGGTTAGAGCGAAGTACCCGACTGCTTTGTTGATAATTTGTTGAGGGGACTTTGACCAACCGGTTTCCAGACTATAGGTTAATGAGGAAATGGTCTTGTCAGTGGTTTCATAGGTGAGAATCAGGCCGTTACCACAAGTTGCCAATGCCAATTGGCCGCAGCCTTTTTGACCCACGTGTTGTTCACTGGACCATGTTTCACCATCAAAAGTGCGGAAGCAGAGATTGCTGTTATCGCCTTCATAAACTGTGTACAGTACACCTTGATAGGCTGTCGCTGCTATACTGCCTTTAGTCTGTAATGCTGTATCAGTTGGTGCATTCCATCGAAACCGTTTGTCCCAAAGAAACTGAAACCAGTTGGAGTTCGTATCGTTCTTTTCCAGGGAAGCGAGTCCGAAGTTTTCCTCGATAGTTTTTATCAGGCTATAATGGTTATAGCCTTCTTCTTCCACACCTGGCTTGATTGTATCACCGAGTAAAACTGTGTAAATCTGGTTGGGACCGTCATAGGTATATTTTCTGGTTGCGTCGTAATCCGCTTCAAAATCTGCCTCATCAAAAGTGACCACAACGAGTGTTTTTTCTGGCAAATGGGAGTGAGGGCCGGGGAATCTCAGTGCATCAAAAAATGATTCCAGCCAAACTGCCAGTTGATCGACGAGTGCAGGGGCCCGTTCGTGGGGATCGTCTTGTGTGCCATTGGTATAATGACCGTCGTTCCACATGTTTGGTGTGAACCAGGCGTACTGAGGAAATGTGCCGTTGAGCAGGTCTTTCCAGAATTGACTTTCATCAACAATTCGTTCCCAACGACTTTTGTTTCTGACGATATTGGCAAATGATGAAAAGGGGTTGTGTTTGATCACATAAGGATACTGGTCCTGGGGAACGAATTCTGGAGTCCAGGGTGTGTTTTGAGGCATGTAACTGTCCATGTATGCTTTCCACGCAAGGTCATATGGTGATTCTTCAATCAGGTCAACAATGGTTCTTTGTTGCAGTAACGATTTGGGTGGGGTGTCATAGGTGATGTTGCATAACTCCCCGGCGATGGATGCTATATAATTGGTTTGCGAAGGATGCATCACGCCAAAATAGTTTGCCATGTCTATCCCTTGTGCTGCTAAGCCCCGCATATAAGAATTTTCCATCACATAGCTCCGATATTGATTTTCGAACATGATGATTAATATATGGTCAAATACACGACCGACTGAATTTTTCATAATTTTCTCCTGTATATTTCCAATGTGGGTGGTTCTATTTGTTGGATTTGATGTTTGGACTTAACTGACCAGCTGATGCCCTATCAAAATACGGAACTTTTGTCTATGGGGAAGGACTACTCATTTTTCCGGGGAGATTTTTTTATGAAGTGATTTCAATATATTAGAAGGCGATGATTCTGTTATTAAGGTGAGCTTTTTCAGTTTTAGGCATACTGAATAGATGTATTTTGCTAATTCTTTAACCACTGATAAATTCTGTAAGGGCTCCTAAAATTGAATAAGAAACGTTATTTTCAAAAAAGTCAAATTTGAGGGCCTGTTTCGTTTTTGATTTCATATTTATTTTCACACTCCACTCCCAAAATTATTTCTCCCCATTCTTTAATTTGCTCAACAAACCATGTATTCGGAGATAATAGTTCGTTAACGAATTCGGGATCGAATGCTTTTCGACCTGCTTGCTGTGGAATTTCCATTGTATCAATTTGAATTACGTTTTTTCTTTTTTTTCGTTCGCGCTACTGTTTTTTAATTATCCGTTAGATAAAATTCTTTGTTGAATAAAACCCGTTTTAAAGGTTTTAAGTCATCCCATTCTGGATCCTGAGGAAAAATATGTGAAAGTTTTTTGATGATAGTTTGTTCAATTTGAGCATGGGATGAAGGTGACATAACCTCCTTAGCGGATAAATTCCTGAGTTCTGTGATAATGATATCCTCTACTTGTGGTCTACGTATCACTAAGAATTCCAATGGCAACTCATCGCTCAGTAACAGTTGAATTTGAGTTTTTAATCTCTTGCCATCCTTGATTGTGACAGTAAACTCTCCAAGTGATAGAAAATAGGGTTGTTCATTCAGATTACTATCTTCTTCCATAAAAAAATATGAAGTAAAGCTGCCCATCAGTAATAATATCCCAATCAGAACTCCAGCTACTTTTCCCCAAGAGGGTTTAGGCGATATTTCCATACTCAATCCTTCTGGTACAATTGTTGTTATATGCACTATTCTCTCCTCAGCAACATAGCAAAGGGCTTTACTGATTAGACCATATAATAGTGGAAGAAAAGCAACGGAAGATGCCGGACCAATAGTTGAAAGATCATCTAGATTTCGTCCTATAATGATAAAAGATGTGGCTGTCCAAATCACTCCCATTAACAGGGATATGTTGCCAAAAAGCCTAATGAATGAAATAGCATTGTCTCGTTCTTTTTGTGTCGCTTGTAGTTGCCCAATTTTGATTAACTTCCTACTCAATGCATATGAGTTTGGAGGAGTTGAAGAGATCGCATAATACCAGGCAGGAATAGAAACAATGACCAATGAAGGAATGTCTATGAACCATGCTAATGCATCAAATTGTAATGTAAAAGTACTATAGTCAACAACTGTCGCTAATAAAAAGGTCAACCAAAACACCAAAACTCGTTTGATATAGTCCATTTATATGTAATTTTTGAAATAGTTTTTCAGTTTTTGAGATGTATTTAGAACCTGTTAGAGAATTCGTTTTTTTACGATTTGTCATTCTGAGCATAGCGAAGAATCTATCATATATCCGCCATTTAGAGATCCTTCGCTTC
>JANQHV010000600.1 GCA_028282505.1 SAR324 cluster bacterium
GCGAAGAATCTATCATATATCCGCCATTTAGAGATCCTTCGCTTCACTCAGGATGACATAAAAAACAAGATTTATGAATTCTCTAATGGGCTCTTAACGAGAATTTCTGGTGGTCCGACATTCCGGAAATCCACTCCATTTTTGGCGGTTTTGCAGTAGAAACATAATTTTTAAACCCCCTCTTCGAGGTTATGAAAAAATTACAGGTGATTCAAGTATAATTGTTTGTTCCGTCAAGAGAACTCACATTAGTCCCAAAATGCGCCTTGCTGTGTTGAACCCTTCCAACCTGCGGCGTTCAATGGCGCTTCGAGTGAAGTCGGTTGCTCCAGTCTTGGAGTGATCTTCAGCAAAGGTGAATTTTGTGATTTTATTGATTTTTTTGTGTTTCTTTAGCTTTTGAAACGCTTCTAATTCTCGAACAGGACTGTCTGGAGGCAGTTCTCTATCGATTTGCTGAACCATATCGATAAAACCACCAATTTTATGAGCCAGTTGATCATCAAAGGTAATCTTATTTTGATACTTGATTTCGGTTACGCGGTCTTCTACTTCTTTCATATTGCGTGGTAACTCTCCTTGTTGAGGAAACAATTCTACCAGAATGATTTCTCTTTCTGAGGTATCATCTCCTAAACATTCCAATCCATTAATGGCAGCACGTAATGGGGTATTGGAAAACAATCCACCATCCCAATAATGCTGCCCATCAATTTGAGTCATTGGAAAATAAGGCGGAAGGCTGCCGCTAGCGGCAATATGTTCAAAGGATAATGCTTCTTTACGATTATCGAATTCTCTTAATTGTCCAGTTTCTACATTCACTGCAGTTACTACTAATTGGGGAGAGTCAGGGCTATTTAATTTATCTTTGTCGATCAACGCCTCAAACGTTTCGTATAAAGGAGATGTATCTGACCAATTGGTTGAGGTAAATGGAGCAATATAAGCACTCATATTAGGCTTATACATGCCTCGATTATAAGGAAGAGAGAACAGCCACTGAATCTGATCTGGGATAAGTGGAAGATCTGGAAATATAAGTCTTTCCCACAACTGATTCAAGCCTTCTACCGGCCCAGCTTTGGCTCCTGTTAATATGGATGCAGAAATTGCTCCAATGGATACTCCCGTAATGACATCTGGAACAAATCCTTGTTGTGCGTATAGTGCTTGGACAACCCCATGTTCATAGGCGCCTAGAGCACCTCCTCCCTGTAAAACAAGAGCGGTGTATTTGTTGCTCATGGTACTTTCTCCCGCATAAATTGATTTGCTCAGTTGCGAATTGTTTACGAAAACACAATTTCATTTCATTATGGAACTCAAGAGTTACAAGTTCTCGTGTCATGCCGGTTTCTTGATCCGGTATCCAGAAACCCTAACTTATTGAAATGATTATGGATTCCGGGTCGAGCCCGGAATGACAACTCTATAATCTAATGTTAATAATATCAATAACTTAGAAGAACTCACGACTGTCGAGTACTATACAACAGTAAAGGAAACTATACCTGTACATACAGATTGTCAACATAATTGAAAATAATTTCCCTTCAACCATTAATTAATTCACTTCTGAATATTTTTGTCACATAGATATCGCTGGAAGAGTGTATTCGCACTTGATGACTTCCCAATTTTTGACTAAATTGAAATCAATAACAGGATGCTGAATTTTTTAGGATGTTCCAGGCTTTGTCAGATAATACAAGCGAAACAAATGGAGATCGTGATAATTCACCTGTTCTTTGAGCGCATCAAAAATTGGTTTCAAGCGTTCAGTCCCAAATTGATCAAATGCTTTCGAAGCAGCAATTCGTCTTTCAGGAGAAAGGGTTGACAATTCAAGAAATTCATGACTATGCCGAAGAGAGTACCCCTCGGTATGGTATTTATATAAATGATCGAGAATAGTACTGAGTTTCACATTGAACTCTTCTCTCAGTTCTGTGAGCGTGCTTCCCGCATTATTCTTGTCGCCGACAACAATATGCCGTGGTTTGGTAAGAGTTTTTGGTTTAGAAGTCACCACAGGGACCGTCGTTCGTTTGGGCTGATCTTCCAGTTGATGTTTTTGACAATAGTCACAGAGGAGTTCGAGAAACAGGTTGCCATATTTTTCATACTTGACCAAACCCACCCCATGCAACCGCAGCATATGTTCCTGAGATTGCGGAAAATAGGTTGCCATCTCAATGAGCGTCTTATCAGGAAAAATGGCATATGGGGGAAGGTTGGCATCATCGGCTAATTTCTTACGTCTTTGCCGTAACAACTCAAACAGAGTAGAATCAAAGGCATGCTCCGTCTCTTCATATTCCGTGTGTTTTTCCTGACTGACCGTCAGCTTGGCAAAAACCGTTTGGTTGCCTCGCATGACTTCCCATGCTTTGGGTGTCAGTTTGAGACTTCCAAACTCCATGTCTTGGTCTAGCAGCCCTTTCTGAATGAATTGCCGGGAGAGATAAAACCACTGTTTTTTTGAGTATTCTTTCCCAATTCCATAGGTGGAGAGGGCATGGTGATGGTTTTTAATGACCTTTTGCGCCTGTGAACCTCTCAGGACATCAATAACGTGCCCTGCTCCAAAGATTTCATCAGTCCGTTTCACACATGATAAAAATTTTTGAGCGGGAATCGTCACATCAACCAGTGCCTGTGCTTCCTCTGTGCAATTGTCGCACATCCCACATTTTGATACAGAGTAGTGTTCTCCAAAATAACTTAAGAGCGGGATGCGCCGACATTCGTCTGTTTCAGCCAATCCAACCAGCGTATTGAGATGAAAAGTGGCAATCCGCTGTTCATGTTCATCTTTTTGGTTGATAAAGTATTTAACCTTCTGAATATCCCCGTAACTGAATAAAAGTAAGCAATGTGCTGGCAACCCATCCCTGCCAGCGCGTCCAATCTGTTGGTAGTAGCTTTCAATATTTTTCGGGAGGTCATAATGCAAGATGAATCGGATATTGGGTTTATTGATTCCCATCCCAAAGGCAATCGTCGCCACCATGATTTGGACATCATCTCGAATAAAACGCATCTGATTCTGTTGGCGTTCGTGATCAGACAATCCCGCATGATAGGGTTTGACAGAAAAGCCCGCATTGGTCAAAACTTCACTCAATTCGTCTACCTGACGACGGGCTAAACAATAAATAATGCCTGACTGATTAGGAAATTTCTGGAGAAACTCAAGGGTTTGCTCCACAGGATGGGTTTTCTGGACGATTTGTAGGAAGAGATTCTTTCGATTAAAACTTGCGATAAAGTTATCAGACGCCTCAAAACAAAGAGATTGCCTGATATCCTCTTGGACACGTGGTGTTGCGGTGGCTGTTAATGCCATGCATACCGCTTGGGGAAAGCGCTTTCTGACCTCAATCAGTTGTCGGTACTCAGGACGAAAATCATGCCCCCATTCTGAGATACAATGAGCTTCATCAATCGTAAAACAATCGATCTGTTGGGAAGATAACATCGCTAAGGTTTTTTGCATCAACAGCGTTTCTGGAGCCAGGTACAGTAAACGGACTTCATTTCTCATGAGGCGTGCAATGTTGTTTTGATAGGCGTCATAGGATAAAGTACTGTTTAGCACAAGCGCTTCAATACCCAGTGCTGTCAGTTGTTGTACCTGATCTTCCATCAAAGAGATGAGGGGAGACACGACAACTGTCAATCCTTTAAACAGGAGTGCTGGAATTTGATAGCATAAGGACTTGCCACCTCCTGTGGGCATAATGACTAAGGTGTCTTTGCGCCGGAACACATTTTCGATAATTTCTTGCTGAAGAGCACGAAATTCTTCATATCCAAAAACATCTTTGAGAATCGTTTTTGCTTGCTCAATCATATACTGACTTGCGACCATTTGATGAGAATTAGAACAAGTGAGATACATTGCCTCTACTCCGATTCCAGTACCTCTTCTCCTTTATCTTCCAAGAAATATGCGTACTTATTTTCACGGGTAACTCTTCCTAAATATCCGACCTGATACAAGTTATTTACACCATTTTCGATGAGTTTCATTGATATATCAGGAAAAATCAGTGTTTGAATTTCCTGAGTCGTCAAAAACAAATCAATTTTGAGTTGTTTCAGGATTTTAATATCGTTTTCATGCAATTCGTAATTAGGAATTTCGTCTTTAAGCTGTTTTCTTGATATCTTTTTCCTAAAAAACTTATGGATCATAGTCTTTATTTCCTGAAGAATCTTGGATTTTAAGGTCTTCACTTGTATAATATGGCTTTGAAATGATACTGACTGTAAGTTTGTGGTATTTCATTTCCTTCAATGCATATCTCTGAGTCTTTCCTCTCCCCTGCCGAAGGCTTGATTCGGGTAGATCAGGAGCTTCTCAGCTCCATTCCCCCCTAAGAACCGTACTTGAGCGTTTTTTTGAGTTTTTCAACTACCCAATCTCGAAGCGTTTGATTGAGCTTCTGGATCAAGGAAGGCATCGACATGCTGACGTGTGTACGGATTATAATGCTCCTCTAAACATACTTGTCAGCTTTTTGGGGCTGACACTTGATACACGTATGGATTGGCAATCATTAAATTTAGCAAAACGATAAACGACCTTAGCAAAATGAGGTATAAAACTATCTAGACTTATTTTTTTAGACTCAAGGTGTAAATTAACCAATTCAAAATCACCAATCTTTCGATGTGCCTTACAGTCCACTCTACCAACAAACCTATCTTTATAGAGAATGGGTAAGCAAAAATAGCCAAATTTACGTTTTTTTTTGGGCGTGTAACATTCAAGCCTGTAATCGAATTCAAATAATTGTTGAACTCTATCTCGATGAATGATTGCGTTATCAAATGGGGATAAAAGTCGAACATTTGCAGCTGGTCGATTTATTTTTGTATCGAGAATATTCTGAGTGGTATAAACTGGTGGCATACCCTCTATGGGGTATTTGATCAGCGACCCTTGTTCGATTTTTTGCTGTAAAATCGTATTGAGTGCTTTTCGTAATGCTTCGCCGGGTCTTAAATGTGTCAGTTGTTTGAGGGTGGTAAATCCATATGCTCTGATGGCCACGTCAATGAGGTATTCGGAAAACTCTAACAAAGAAGGCTCACTGGTATTTATTTTATCAGGTAAGACTCTTTCGGTCAGGTCATAGACTTTCTCCATACCATCACGATCCGTTATCATTAAGTCACCTTGCATGAAGAGTCTTTCCAATGCGCGCTTAGTAGGTTTCCAATTCCACCATTTTGCGGCACTTTTTGTTGTTGACTCAAAATCTCTCGCCTTAAGCGGCCCGTCGACACGAATTCGATCAATAACATGATTTGTGTATTTAGCCTCCACATTGGCATAATATGGTGACTCTCCACGTCTTATTGCTAACATCTGTGGCAGAACAAAACGATAATGGCTCATCGGCAAGTAGGAAGCCGCATGATACCAATATTCAAAAGCACTTCGTTCTCGTACTAGCTGTTGGAGGTAATCGGGTTGATAATCAGGAATACGGGTCCAGAGAGTATGATGATGGGCACGCTCAATAACAGAAAGTGTATCTATTTGAATGTATCCTAGATGCTCTAATACTCGTTTAGTTGCTTGGCTACCCTTACCAAAAGGACGCATTGTGGTAAGACCTTGGTGATACAATGTAATAAGACGAAATTTTTGATGCATAAGATAAAGCTTTGTTCCATTTTACAGAGACAACCAGCAATTCTTGAAAAGCTAATGGAAAATTCCAGGTTGATTACCCATTCATCAAAATTGCGAAAAAACCATTTTTACTTGACCACTACAGGTAAGTGGTCGGTCTGAGTGCAATTGTTGGACAAAGCTAGAATTCATCTCCTGCTAGGGGAGTGCGGCTAGGCACTTGGTCGAGAATCTTTTTGAACTCTTTTCTATTTGCTCTTTTAGCTCTTCGCTCCAGATATTCTTCTGTCATAATTGCTGATATTTTTTCAGAAACGGCTGAAGAAATAAATTGGTTAATAGATACACCTTCTTTTTGAGCAATCTCTTTGATGTGTCGATGGACAGAGTCAGGAAGCCTTAAACTCAATGCACTCATTGAATCTCCTTTAATCATTCTTTAGGTGGAATTGCTCGAATACTAAATTTATCAACATTCTGAACATCCTTGCGATTATGAGTGACAATGATCTTCGTTTGTGAGGCAATAGCAACTTCAAGAAGATGATCGTCTTTGGGATCTTTTAATATCGGTCTCCACAAAAAATAGATTTTTTGAAACTCACCTAACTCACAAAGATTATCCAAAACAATTTCCATTTGTTGCTCTGTTAAATTTAAACCGGACTGCTTCCTCTTTAATATATCTTCATACTCAAAGATCAACGTAGTGGAGATAATTATTTTGATTCTCTCCTCTTCAATGGCTCGAAGCACTTGATAGGAAGCTCCTGATGAAGAATACAATCCTGCGTAAATTACATTGGTATCCAAAATTATCTTTGTCTCATTCATAACAAAAATAATACCAAATACGGTACTGTGCGTCAATTTTTATGCTGTCCAATGCCGAATTGACGGGCAAGTTTGCCCTATAATGGACAGCTCTCTGGGTGATTATCGTTCAAATTTGCCGGTCGAGTGTAATTGTGCTAGAGGAGTCTAAGGTTTTTTTCCAAGCATGCTTGCCTATGAAATAGCTTTTTGTGAGAGTTCTGTAGTGAGTCGGACTCCGCTACGAATACCTGCCGTCGAGACTTCCACTCGACTAGTTCTGTGCCATGCCCGGCACGCCAGCATCAGCGGCCACTTACCCCTACGGAAATTTGTGCAAAAGATGTGAACGTTCAAGCTATTACAGAACTTTGGTTGAAAAGCGCAGGGTAAGTGGTCAGTCTGAATACAATTGCTCGCCAAAAATTTCTGATTTTTCTTGATGTCACAGACCTTGACCTGGAAAATAGCAGTCAATTTGTTTGTGTTTCATCTGTGAGGAATAAGAGATTTTTTAGTTAGCATCCTCACAGTGAAACATCAATAGAGAAATTGGGGAGTGTGAGGAGGGGAATTCACTTTGTGTCTTTCTTATCGTTTGTTTCATCACAAGATTGTTCCTGTGCTTTTCTGAATTTGGTATTGATTTCTTCCAGTCGCTCTTTCATCCAACTCGCAGAACGTCTGATGCCACTGATTGTTCTCTCTCCGATGACCTCGTCTTCGGAACGAGTGACAATCAAGGCGTAAGCATCACATAAAAAACAACAATTTTCACCTCTTCAAGTTGCTGCTCCAGAAAACCAAAAAGGGCGCCCATCGTTAAAACAGCCTCTTCATTGTCGTCTCTTTCGTCTTCGGCAAGGCATCTGGATAAATAGCGAAGAGCGGAAAGTATGGTGGAACTGTCTTCCACTTTTTTACTGATTTCGGGTTTCGTTAGTCGTGCTTTTTCCATATTTTTTCCTTTCTAAATTGACTTTAAAATAATATTTTATTGACAGATTAGGTTAAACAACGAAACATAAGTAATTTTCACTTGGTTGAAACGGACTATCCACTTAAAGCAGGACAATACCGCTAAATAATACAGCCTTGATCGTTTCTAAGACATCTTCTTTGATAATGTCCTGTATATTTCATACCAAAAAGATTATTTTTTTGAAATTTTTGATCGTTTTCCTAGCAGTATAACACACAATTTATGATGTTATGCGGATCTGTATAATTGTTTATTATGCTTTTGATTCAATCTGCTTAGTACGTTTACTCTTTGGTTTTGCCTCTAGAGACTTACGAAAAGTTACCTGTACCCAAGGAATCTTAATCCGTGCCTCGATCATATCTTGGAGTTTTTTCTGACTTTGAGGTTTACCTTGGATTTCCATAACTTTTAAAGAATACCAAAGCATCATTTTAAAATCATGACGCATATTATCGATAAATTGTTCTTGTACCGCAATGGTCTTTTCTGTAGCTCGAATAGTCGCTTGTTGTGCCTGTAATTCAGCGTTTTTTGCCTGTAATTCCGTATTTTTTAGGCTTATTTGGCTTTCAAGGAAACTACGTTGAACTTGCAGACGGTTTATTGCCATTTGTTGTTCCGGTGTCTGTACTTCCAACTGATTGAGATCGGCCTCAGATGCAGCAGGAACAGAAAGATAGATCGCCAATGCTTCTTGCACTTTTTCTAATGCCGTCTCTTTATTTTCTGGAATTGCAGAAAATAAAGTTTCTTGCCCTTTACGTCGTACAGCAATCTCAGCAGACGTACCAAAATCATTCAAAAACTCCCCAAAATATTGAAGATATTGTTCACAAGCGGTTCTCAGATGCTCAGGAAACTCGAAGGACGCCTTCACCCCTTCCTCATCGACAATCACATTGCTCACTACCAACGTGTCCTTATACTTCCCTTTCAGATCGTCGGGGATGGTATTGAAAATAAAGCCATCTAAGATGGTTCCTTCAAATACAGCATCTGTCCAATCTGGATTTGCCCTATTACTAATTATCCTAGCAGTTTGTAGCTTAGTGCGTCTTAATGTCGCTTTAGAAAAGTTAGTGTTATCAATAATGGCATCTGTGAATATTGTTTCTCTGAGATGGGCTCCACTGAGATGGGCTCCACTGAGATTGGCTCCACTGAGATTGGCTCCACTGAGATTGGCTTCACTGAGCTTGGCTTCTCTGAGATTGGCTCCAATGAGCTTGGCTTCTCTGAGATTGGCTCCAATGAGCTTGGCTCGACTGAGCTTGGCTTCTCTGAGATTGGCTCCAATGAGCTTGGCTTCTCTGAGATTGGCTCCAATGAGCTTGGCTCCTCTGAGATTGGCGTAACTAAGATCGGCTCCACTGAGATCGGCGTCACTGAGATCGGCTCGTTCGCCTTCTTTACCGCCAGACACCAGCCACTCCTGGTGCTTCTTCAGGATTTCCCGGAGTTCTGATTCGCTGATTTGTCTCAGTTCTTTGGCCATAGTGCTCAGTTATTTGTTAATCAAGTGTTGTTGCTTTGTAACTTCCGTGTTGGATTTTCGCATCTGTTAATGTCACGATACATGACTATAAAAATTAAGTCAAGTATTAATGTCATGATTCGTGACGATTATAATTCATGTATGATAGTCAATATAAAAACCTTGATGTTTTTTGGAAATCCATTGGCTCTCCAATTCGATAGCTGAGTCCTTGACAATGGCTTTTCACCTTCCTTCAAATGTTTTGATAATTTTGCTGCCAGTTCTGCATCTGTCGAGCAACCAAGGATTTCCATTATCTTATCTAACAGTTCAACAGCCTCTTCATTCTGGGGCTTCTTCGGTTTATTGGCCATCTCCTTTTTCTAATTTGAGGTTAAAACCTCAGATTATCACTACCTGCGCAACGCACCAGCCTTATAATGCACATCGAGCAAACAAGCTGCTAAACTCATCATTAAGCTTTTGATTCACAGCAATTTAATCAGTGCAACAATAACTCCTGCTTGGGCAATCATCATACCGGCAAACCACTTCACTAAAGACATATAGCTTTCGCTAATTCTAGTTTCCATATTAGCAAACCCCACTTCCATTTTTTTATCCAATTCACGCATGGATATATTAGCTTTACTAATACGTTCCTCATAATCAGCAATGGCCTGTGAGGCGGCTTTTGATTTCTCTTCTGAAACTCCTGCTTCTTTGAGGGCCTCATAAAGTTCTGTGATCATTGTGCTCATTGGGTATCCTGCTTTTTATATAGAATGAGTGCCGTTGCATCTCAGGTGATTTTTGCCTATCCTTTACAGCAACGGTTATCAATCCATCACTATATCAATTTGTACCGCTCACCACAAGTTATTGCCTTTCCCCACCTAATCATAAAATTTCAGCAGATGCAAGCACTACTGAATTTGTTCATTAGGCTTTTGGTTCGGTGTTCTTAGCAATTATACGAAGAAGGTCAACTGTTTCTTCACGAGCTTGCTGCATTTCAGATTGCAAATCCTCTCGTGTCTGCCGTATTTCAGATTGCAAATCCTCTCGTGTCTGCCGCATTTCAGTTCTCAATTCCTGAAAACCATCATCCACTTTCTGTTCCAACCTCACAATATCGCCTCGCAATTCTCGAACTTCCTCATGCAATTGTGTATCATGATGCCCCCCAAGGTCTGTTTCTGACTCTAGTGCGCGAATTACTTGACGAAGAGTTTGAACAACATTGGATTCATTGACCTCTGCGGCATTGGGTAAAGCGATTCTCATTTGGCCTCTTTTGTTCAGTGTTAGTGTCTTTTAATTCATGGGATCTATTTTAAGTCACATTATTATGAGAGTCAAGAATTATTTGTGACTTTTTTTAGATCACACTTTTACTACACTATATTTTGTCCCATCCAAGCGATATCCAAAAGCTTTGAGGACTTTTTCTTTGGTTGCTAGATATGAGGGATTAGGCTCAGTCAGCGCTCTGTATAAATTACGCCTTGAGATACCCAATTCTTCAGCAAAAGCAACCTTAGTCTTTCCTGATTTTTCAAATAACTCATTGGCAAAATCAGTTAACTCTTGAATGTCCATAATTTTATTCATACTCACTCCAGCAACGGTTATCAATCCGTCACTGTACCAAAGCCTACTGCCTACCACAAGTTATTGCCTTCCCCCGCCTAATCATAAAATTCCAGCAGACTTCGCTGCTGAATTTATTCATCATCCCCTTTGGTATGGAGCCAATGACTTTTAGATTTTCCGAGATTCTTTGCTCTGCGAAGGCCTGCATCAGCGGCCACTTGTTCGCCAAAAATTTCTGTAATTTTTCGATTACCAAACTCATGCTACCACTACATTGGTTTATGGTAGGCAATCCCACTCCAATAATGATATCTTTTTCATCACATAAATTTTGGAAGACATTCAGTCGGAAATCCTTTGAGCCTGTTACTAAAAATTGTTCATGGTACGTAACTTAATAAATGGATCATGACAACGAAAAAGTTTTGCGTCGCAGCAGTACTCAATACGATTGCGCGACACTGCAATATCGTCCCCCGTGCCCATATCGAGATATTCCCAGGCTATGAGTGGCAAGCGCTGCTTTGCCCGTTTTTGTAAGTCGCTAATTGCAGGATATTTTTGAAGGCGTGATTGGGTTAATTGTCTCATAATAATGCGGTTTTATTTCACAGATGTACGAACGACTTATCAGTGACTTTGCAGAAAATTTGAAAATGATTTTTCAATAATAGATCGTTTGCGTAGCTTTCTAAATCCATCTAACTGCTTCGCCACGTGAGCATCGAATAGAACTTCATGGCAAAAGTATGCTCGAAGGTACCAGGCAAACCATTATCAGAAAATCAATATCTCACTCTCCTCTTGCCATGGCAAGTACTTCTGCATTACCTTCAAAAAAATTGGTGCCTCCAACCACCCCTGCAACCAAGTCTTTAATGCCGAATATCCGGTGTCATCAAACCATTGCTTATCGACATGTGCAAACTGGCGAACAAAAGGCATAATCGAAATATCAGCCAACGAAGGTTGCTGTCCAAATAGATAAACATTTTTGTTCAAACACTGATCTAATTTTTCCAAAAATACTTCTGCCTGCTGGCGATAATATTCGCGGTTTTGTTCAGGGTAACGTTCGGAGTATTTATAACGATCCAGCCAATGCTTAAAATGATCATCGTTTTCATCGATCAGTGACTGCATTGCATTAAGGCCTTCCTCAACGGCTAATAAGTGATGAGGATCATTTTTTTGTAAAGCCCACATGATAATATCTCGACTCTCATCGAGAACCCTTCCATCGGATAATTGCAATACAGGTACCGTACCCTTAGGGCTGATTGCCAGCATTGTATCCGGTTTATTTCGCAGTACTACCTCACGCAGAACGACTTTCTGCTCGGCATAAACCAGCGCCAAACGTGTACGAATTGCGTAGGGACAGCGTCGAAAAGAATAAAGAATAGGGAGAGTCATAAACTTTTTCCATCTGTTTCGGTGAATGCGCGACTGAGCGGGACGCTCAGCCGCGCATTCCCAAGCAATAGCCACATATGCGTTTAATCCATATATTTGAGAAGTGAAATCTTGTTTCCCAAGATTAGTAGGTACATTCTAAAAAGTGAATAGGTTCCCAGTTTAAGGTAACAAACCAATGACTCACTCCCGTGTAGTGAGTTAGCAATTCATCATCTTCACTAAATCGTCTTCCTGATGAACCTACATATCGAGTTCCAATACCAAAATTTTTCCAAAAAAGCCATTCTGCATTAAGCACGAATTGAATAAAGGTCTGACTCACACCTTCATCTGACTTCATTATTTAATTCTCCAGTTGAAAGTTAGAAAAAATAGAAAAATTCTAATATAGATGCAGTCAGAACAGTAAAAAAACTAATTATGGATAAGCCCGCACTATACTTATGATAACCAAGGAAGATATTTAAGATGATAAAATTTGAATACATAATAAATACTATTATTGATAACCAAAGCCTAAGGTTAATATCAGATGGTCTTTCAAGAGGACCTGATAGAATGACACCACAAATAATGCCTATTATTAGTAAAATATAACCAATCACAGTTGTTCGATGACTCATTTTTTTAAGTCTCGCCAGAGAAGGAAACTTAGTTATTATGGCAGGTAACTTTTTGTTTTTTAGATAATGATCTTGATATAAAAAAAGAACACTCATTATACATGAATGAGCAAATAAAATATGTCCTAAAATAAGACTAATGATATGAATTGTTAGGATCATCTTTTTGAATCTCTTTCCGATTCAATTAGCTTTCGTGCATGACGATCAATGACAATAAATCCAAATGGAAAAAGTGCTAATAAAAACATTTTGAACATCAGTTTTACGTTGATTTTAACCCAAGGTTTCAAACTCACTAGAGAATAAACAAACATTAAAAAAAGAATTCCATGGATAGACCCCATGCTTTTTGAAAGAGAAGATATATCAAAGAATATCCTTAGGGGCATAGATATAAAGATGATAAACAGATAGGAGAATCCTTCTATTGCGGATATGACTCTAAAATAATTTATAACAAAGCTATTCATAGATACCACCTAAACAAATTTCTCCCTATGTTTAACCATGGCCAAGGAATAGCCGGCAGCACAAGAAGCGTTGAAAACGCGATGCCCATTAGATATTTTTTAACTGAAACTGTTCTTCGAGCCTTCGCACTAAAAGAATGCCACACTCCTAAAGCAATTGTCATTGTTAAGGGATGCTGAACACCCCAAAAAAAGTAAATGTATTCATTAAAAATCAACTTCCAGTTACTAAAGATCACTTTGACTATTGGACTTGCAAACAACCACATCGTAAGTCCCATGAAGAATTGATATCCAAAAAATTGATCATAAAACCAAATGAGCTTTGAATGAATAGAGTCCGCAGTGAATGGTATTGTAATTAGCATGAGAATATTAACAGTGGCTAAGATTAATACTAACCACCTAAACCATGAATGAAATAATAGTAAATATTCGTACATAATTATTTAATTAATTAGTGGAATATGGATCAGTGATCACTGTATTAGTCGATTATCCAATCAACGGTTTTTTGGAAATCTGGAGACTGGAGGCGATTTCTGACGGTTTTTGCGGAATTGAAAAACACATATTCTGTCACCCAGTTCATTACCCATGAAGGAAGCCAGCCTCCTGGCTCACTGTGTCCCTGAAAAATCATTCGTACGTGTCCATTGTCTAGCGGAATAAATGTAGCGACACTTTGAAGTTTAGGAACACGGATGTGATCATCGTTTTCTGCGAAAAAGTTATCGTGATTTCTTTTACTCATTGTGACAATTCTGGTTTCTGGATCCTGAGAAAATTGCAGATAGACCACAAAATCACGATCGTTGATGGGCCAAGGAGAATCAGAAGCGAGGTAGTAAATAAAACCATCTGGCGTCTTCTTCAACAATTGGGCTGTTTTACATTTCTTCATCCAACTTGTGTAGCTGTCAAAATCTAAAACATTGGCTACGATTTTTGACAAGGTAGTTTTGACGACAACTTCTGTGCGGATTGCCACAAAGTCGCTCTCAGGCCATTCCATCGTATATACTTGAATGCCTTCGTTATTGACGATTTGAGTCCACGGACTGCGATCAAGTGGATCTGGAAAAATCTGTGATTTCGCATGCACAGAACCAATGAGCACCCCAACGAGAAATGTAACGACGGATAATAAAACTTTTCTTTGCTGATTCATAGAGATTCCAGAATTGAAATGATTCAAATAAGAGAAAAAAAGCTTCAAAGAGTTCTTCTTAATTACAATTTTGAAGTTGACTTGATACAGCAAAAGAGATTAATTGATATGGATGGCAATATTATCCTTATCAAGTAATTTAAGACTATTTTTAAAAATTATCTTACAATAGATCATTCATAATTAAATGTTATGATAGGGGAATTGTGAATTTTTCACCAGTGGCAAATTTGACAAAAATCAAAGGATTTAAGACAAAAAAAAATGAAAATACCTCATAAAATTGCAGTTATTGTGTTTGATGGAGTGGTTGTGGGAGATTTATCTGTTCCCGTCGAACTATTTCCGTTAGTTCGAGATCAAAATGGAGAAAGTTGCTACGAAGTTCAAGTTTGTGGACATAAAGAACGATTTAACAATAGTCATCTTTCTGTCTGTCCACATAATCGACTGACATGGGCAAGTGTTGCAGATACGATCATCATACCTGGTATTGAAGATATCAATCAAAAAGTCCCAGAAGTGATTTTGACTAGTATTCGTGAGGCAAAACAACGTGGTGTTCGAATTGTGTCACTTTGTACAGGAGCATTTATTCTTGCTGAGTCAGGAATATTAGAAGGGCTCAAAGCAACAACTCATTGGATGGCTAGTAGTAATTTTGCAACAAGATATCAAGGGATTGGTTTAGTGCCAGATGTTTTGTTTGTCGACAATGGGCAAGTTCTAACTTCAGCAGGGGCTGCTGCTGCTTTTGATTTATGCTTACATCTGATCAGGCTTGATTGTGGACCGGAAGCAGCTCTGAAAGTAGCAGACTTAGCAGTTCTACCAATTGAACGAGTAGGTGTGCAGCCTCAATTGAATCACTTTCAATCCCTGCCCCAATCCCCCATTCTGTATCTTTTGAATTGGATTGAGGAGAATATAGACCAAGTATTAACTGTAGAGCAAATTGCAAAGCAAGGAAACATGAGTTCCCGCACGTTATATCGGCATTTTATGAATCATGTGGGAGTTGCTCCAGCAAAATGGATCAATATGATTCGCATTCGCAAAGCAGTAGAACTTTTGGAATCTTCCTGGCTTTCAATTGAAGCAATTGCAGAAACAATTGGCTATCAATCTGCCGAAGTCTTCAGGGAAAACTTTTATAAAATAGCAAAAACTAGCCCTTCTGAATATCGACGTATTTTACATAGGAGGAAACATAGCTATTAAGAAACTTAACTTTTCCATTGCAAGTTCAGTATGTTGAAAAATTCTTTCCGCAGCAATTTTCTCCCTAAAACCGGACAAAGTTTCTTCTCCTTACCACTCGGCCAAGGGACAGAGAAAGACACTAATCGGGATAGGAAGAAACGGCTCCTCTCTCCCACACTGTAGTGGTAGCCTAAACAACTCCACAAAATTCAATTCCTTTCCTCTGTCGATTTGCCGCTTCAGTTAAAAGATCATCATCTTGACTAAATAATACTCGATTCAATTGAGTGGCACGATCAAGTAATGCTGCATCACTTAACTGATGAATGCCATCCTCCCAAGAAGTGAGCACATCAACTTGACGTAAACGAAGTCCTTCTGTAATTGATCAGGGAACATTATGATCCATATAGAAGGAGATTGTCATTAGATCAATCCTTCAGCCTTTAAACGATTTATCAATGGTGACGAGGATACGGTTTGTTTTAATTGATCAGTATGTTGTAACCGTGTTTCAATATCTTGTTCTATTTCTTGTTGATGATCACTATCATCCATTATATTTTCTCCTCTTATTCTACACAAATATTTATCCATTATTGAATGGACTAAAATTTTCGTCCATAAAAATATCACTAGACTAAAATTTTCGTCCTGTCAAAAAAATATTCTCTTATTTATTAAAGAAGCATTGAAAATAGGAAATGCAAAAGAGAGTGTTCGTAAGGAGGAATTTATATTGGAAGATTTGAAAATACAGAGTTGCGTTGAAAATATCGAAGTTAATTTTAACAGAGGTTCGGATGTTCTTGTTCAAAAAACTGACTTGGAGGCTAGATCTACCAAATTTCAAATATAAACTTATTGTCACTTTTTGAGCACAACTTGGTATAAGGAGTTGTTTTTGTACTATTCGCTCTTTGACTTCCAACTATTTAAATCAAAATTTCAGATTTGACCTCGATATAAATCGATAGTAGGAAAACATAACTCATAATCATTCCAATCAAGGTTTCCATCTACTATCGAAAAGTTTTTAAATTCATCTAGATCAAGATACTTTCGGATATCTGGATGTCTTGATTTACTTAGAAATGGTTTAAAGTCTATAATTTGTTCCTCACCATCACTAAATTGTAACTTGAGCTTATAATCTGAGATATATTGAGCTTTATTAATATCTATAATTTGATCTATTACCTCTGTCATTTCACCTTTTTTGTAATCCTTTCCGATAAGATTTTTCGATTGAATACAAAATAATCAATCCACTTTTGCACGATGTTATCAGCGTAATGCTGAGCAAATTTTTTAAAATCATTCAGTTGTGACGAATCTAATGGTCTTTTACCTGCGACTTCTTCTATTTGAATGTCTATAATCTTTCCTTCTTCGATAATATTAACGCTTTGCTTTCTTTTCCTTGGTAACGCCCATGAACATGTACTGGTTCATGTTCATTTGAATAAAAGAAAATGACGATCCCAAGATATTCATACAATTTTGGCATATAGACTTTTTCTCTGCAGAATAATTAAGCTAATAGTATAGCGTATATATGCAGGTATTATCACTGTATTTTTCAAAAATAAGATTTGAGTGTGAATAATACACATTACCTTGGTGTGCTGGATTACTGAACTTGAACGTTCAGATCATCTATTTCCCACCAATACTTTTATTTAGTGCCTTACACCTTTGATTTAGCGGCGCTCTTGGAGAAAAACGGCTGTGGTGGGAATCAGATGGATCTTATTGTTCGCTAAAAATACTATTTAATAGGAGGCACGCCTAAATCTTTACAAATCTTTTTGGCAAGAATATCCTTGATTTCATTATGACGAGGAATCGCTGAACGTTTATTTTGGGAAAGATTATGCCACCAAGAATGATTCCCTCCTTCTCTCAATAAATCACATCCTTGTGACCGAAGATAACGAAGAAGTTCGTTTCTTTTCATACCGCTATCTTTTCTTCATGATAATCTGACCCCGCCGCACTTAAAGCCTCTTGCCTATTGAAATCTAAGGCTTCTCGAAGTGTGATCTTTAAGCTCTCAAGTAATTTTTCTTTAGAATCTTCCTGGCAATTCACTCCTGATACTTCTTCAATCCATCCAATCCACCAATCATCTACTTTTTGAACTATTGCAGTATATGTATTCATATGACCTTTGTGTTAATGAAGTTTAAGAGATTTTCTATTTCTATAGCATAATTTTCAGTTACGATCCATTTTTGATGAGCGAACGTTTGAATGAGGTGCTTGGAACCCAACGATAAACTTTTTCAAAAGAAATGAATTTGAAACTTGGCAGGAACTTTTGGAAAAAAATGCAGGGTTCCAAGTCACTTCGATTCTATTGTTAGCAAATCCTTCCCATTTTATAGGTAAATCACAGTCGCTGATCATCACTACGATAAAGCTGGGTTCACTAAGTTTCACAACGAAAAAAGGGTTATCTTTTTGTTTTCAAGTACTCCATAATTAAATAGTTGATAGTTTCCCCTCGATTGCCTCCAGTTTCTTTATTAGATGGGTTGAAATATTTATCCGCAATAGTTTGTATAAATTCATCCGTTTCAGAATCAATTGTAATGTACCTTGCCTTCTTTGGGCTATCGGCAGGCATTTCTAGTTTTTTTGGAAATTCTCGAATTAGCTCGGAAACAGATATTCCACGAGAATCAGATATTTTTTTCAGTTCATCGTATTTGTTTACCCATAAATGGAACTTTTCACGTTTCTTTTTTCCGCTCATTGATTGCTGCCAAATCCAACGATTCCTCAGAAATGGCAGTTTCTAAACCACGAATACGTTCCAATATCAGTTTTTGTAAACCTTTATTCTCAGAAATCAAAGACCTTAAAACAATTGCCAGTCCTTCTCCGACATATGATTCGTTTATTATTCCAAATCCATTCTGCTAGATGAGTTTCAAAATGAGAAAAGGAGAGCAGCATTGCTGCTAAAAATGACAAACCAAATATTTGTTTTAAAGTAATCATTGGCTGTAGTGGGAATCAGTTGGATCTTGTTGTTAACGATTATATCTTTGTTTTATTTTACTTCTTCACAACCTAACCATTAATAAATCCTGTAAGAGTTCCTAAAGCTGAATAACAAACATTGTTTTCAAAAAAGTCAAAATCAATGGATATTGCCGTCCCCAACAAAATAGAACGTTCTTTTAAATTTAATTGAGTTCCTCTTCCTTCCAATTTAATTGTAAAATTATCTGCATCGGTAAAAAATTCCTGAACAGCACCACTCCAATTTTTTGTAATTTGACCAATTTTTTCACCTTGATGATCCAATAACTCAAAAGTCCAAAATTGAGAAAATTTTGAGTAAACCGTGTTAAAATTGACATTCTCTTCAGTTGATAATTTATATTTTCTATCGAGTAAACTAAATCGTCGATTGACCGTTCCTAATGAATTGAACAGACCGTCGAGCACTTTCATTGAAGACCAAAATAAAAAAGAGGGACGTTCAAATTCCAGCACTCTAATACCTTTCGTATTGAAGACTGCGGCTACAAATGGACGATGCGAACCTAGATAAAACCGACTATGATCACTAAATTCTGCAACAAAGCCAATTTGCTGACCTGTCTCATTTTTAATTTTATACTTATTCTCACACTCTACACCTAAAACTATCTCTCCCCATTCCTTAATTTGCTCAATAAACCATGTATTTGGCGACAATAGTTCTTTGACAAATTTTGGATCAAATGCTTTTCGACCTGTTTGTTGTGGAGTTTCCATTGTTAAATTGAGAATTATTCGACGCTAACGACAAGTTCTCCCATTTTTCACCATAACTCGTGAAGGAGAACAGATTTTTTAAATTTTCACAGCCTGATAATCAAACCAGCTGTGGTGAAAATCGGGAGAAACAGCTTGTTGGAAAACTGTTTTTTGAAATTTCTGCAATTTGACAAAAAAAAGAGCAGATACTTATGAAAGCATCTGCTCTTGATATTCGATCTAATCTCTGTAGTAGTATGCCCGTCTTGAACCATCAAATTGACCGTTCTTCATACAACACTTTT
>JANQHV010000611.1 GCA_028282505.1 SAR324 cluster bacterium
CATTCTGAGCATAGCGAAGAATCTATCATATATCCGCCATTTAGAGATCCTTCGCTTCACTCAGGATGACATAAAAAACAAGATTTATGAATTCTCTAACAGATTCTAAGAGTAAGACTGTCACAACAAGAATTTGAACTCTTATTTCTGATTAGCAGTACTTAGTCACGGTACTATTATAGAAGAAAAAGCATGGTTGAATCAGAACAGAAACACAAACACATTTTATAAAAAATTAACTCATGAAATTATCTCAACACATTGATGACAATATCTGTATTATCAAAATTGAAGGTGACATGACAGGTGTCGAAGCACGCAATTACCGTTTCAGTTCCTATATCAAGAAACAATTAGACAATCAGCCACTGAAGGCCATAGCCTTCAATATGGAAAATGTAAAATTCATTGATTCGTTTGGCATCGGAGTCATCTTGTTACTGCATAAGCTTTGTAAAGAGAGACAGGTTGATTTTGCCCTGTATCAATTGAATCAAGAAGTCATGACGACATTCAGTCTGACTCATATCAATCAAATCATCCCAGTTCTCGACACAAAAGAAGAAGCACTGGCTCACTTTGTCAATAATTAACGCCCAATGCTGGCAATTTTTGCCCTGATCAATCCCAACAATGCCTCTACGCCAATTTCGATCTGCAGTCCACGCTTTCCTGCACTGACAAAAATGTTTTGGAAGTCATGGGCCGATTCATCGAGAATCATGGGCAGTCGTCTTTTTTGCCCCAACGGACTGATGCCTCCCAGGACATAACCAGTAGCTCGCTCGGCATCCTGTCCTTGCGCCATGATTGCTTTTTTGACGTTCATGGCAGCAGCAAAGGCTTTCAAATCCAATTGTTTGGAGACGGGGATGATTCCCACTGCCAGTTGTTTTCCACTGATTTCTACAATCAATGTCTTGAAAACCTGCTGTGTATCCACGCCAAGTGCCTGAGCGGCTTCCTCTCCATAAGCTTTGGCATTGGGATCATGTGCATATTCATGAATTTTGAATGGAATTTTCGATTTTTGGACAGTTCGAATGGCAGGCGTCATGGCATTACTCCCAGGGATGTAGCTTCCCTATTTTTCCAGCGTTATGGATTTCATTGTGTATTCTCTTTCCAGATTCTCTCCATTCAACAAACCATTTTTCTCTCCGCAATACCACAGATTGGCAAAAAGATAAATTTCAATTTATTCATATCTACCGAATTGATTTCGTTCATTTCTTTTCTTTTTTCTCGGAATTCCATAAATTTCTCGCCTCTAATGCTTCTGTAATGAGCTTACGAAGCATCCATGCAACCGTCCGATCATCCTCTTCAGCCAGGGATTGAATAATCGAATTCAATTCTGCATCCACCCTGACTGTCAACACTATCTCTTTTTTCATAGCAATCACTATTCTGTCTATTTTTCCGTATAAAAAATCACCCCCAGTTAAAAAAAGAATACATTGAATACGAATTTTCTTGACTGTACAACAGATTCATTGAATACATTGAATACAAAAAAGCAAACGCGGAAATACGTTCCTCTCATCGGGAGGTTATAAGTGTTGATGTTCAAAGAAGAAATCCTCTATTGGCTAAAAACTGCAAAGACGATATTTACTGATAAACAACAACTTATAGAGGTCTTATGCTGTCTATTAATTGCTAATTTCGTAGCGTTAGTAGGTTTTGCAATAATCAATATGATTTTCCTGCATTAAATCAAAAATTTAGAGCAATACTTGGCTGGACATTGGACTATCCGTTTAAACTAGGACAAGCTACACTTTTACTCAACATAACGTCAGTGACCAAATTTGATCAGATCGATCACTATGGTAGTGCCGGCCTACGTGCCGGCTTTTTTGCCGCCATGTAAGGCGCGGTAAGCCCGGCAGGCGTCCCTGGGTGTTGCGCTACCGTTAACTTATCTATAAAATTATTGTCCCAGCTCAAACGGCTAACCAAAAATTACATTTGATTCTAACGCCAAATTCATGATATATCTCGTCTAACCTTACAATAGCGTCGTTCAATACAGCGAAAGAAGTATCGAATCCTCACATCTCAAACCCCATATCTCCAACCCAATCCAACCCAACGAAACAATGGACCTAGAGGAATTCCAAAAAAAAGTAGAACAAGAATTAAAGAAACTAGATCGCCAGCAGGTCATTCATTTTGCTTGGCGTTGTGCGGTGCGGGCCTTGCCGTTTCTAGGCAGCAAAGGCCATTTTGATTTTTGGAATAAAAAAGATCGGTCCAGGCACCTCTATGCGGTCTTTTATGCTTTAGATGTTAACGCCTATGCCGCCGACAACGCCTATGCCGCCGCTTACGTCGCCGAAACCGCCGCCAGAGCCGCCGCCTACGCCGACGCCGCCAGAGCCGTCGCCGCCGCTGCCTACGCCGCCTTCGCCGACGCCAACCACATCTACGTCTCCGCCAGAACCGAAGCCGAAGCCGCTGCCGCCGCCGCTGCCGACGCCGCTGCCTACGCCGCCGAAACCGCCGCCAGAGCCGCCAGAGCTGCTGACATCAACAAAATAGATTTAGACTCAATAATATGGCAAGATTTGGACTTTTTTTACGGAGAAACAGAAACTTCAGTCTCAACAGAGGTTTATGGTCAGATATGGGATAACTTTCAAAGAGCTCTGGCAGAGCAAGGTTGTGCTTACTGGGGTAACTTGTATCAACAAATCTTTGAGAGTGGCTTTGTTTTGGATCAAGAGGCTCTGGACCGACGAATGAAGGTGCCCCAAGAGATACGAGAGCAGGGCGCTGTTGCGGTGGCCAACTATTTAGAGGAAATTGAGGCCAAAGGAGCAGAACGGCTGAACGAAGCCCGGATCATTATCCTGGGAGACAAAGGGGCCGGAAAAACCTGCCTGGCCCGCAAACTGATCAACCCCAATGCAAAAATGACCACTGATCAGGAAAGTACGGCCGGGGTGGATACATTGCCCTGGAAGCTAAGGCATAAAAAGAAAAATCAAAAGTTTAATGTGAGGATCTGGGATTTTGCCGGTCACACGGTCACTCATGCGGTGCATCAGTTTTTCCTCTCGGAGCGCTGTCTCTATATTGTGGTCTATAATAGCCGCACTGACGAACGCAATCGGCTGGAATACTGGCTCAACCACATGAAAAACTATGGAGGGGATTCCAAAGCGATGATTTTGGTCAACCAGCGGGATCAGCATTCCGTGGACATCCCCATCAATGCTTTAAAGGAACAATACGCCATTGAAGGTGATTACACCTTTTCCAACAAAGATGACAAAGCGAAGTTAAAGTCGTTTCGTCAGCACGTGGCCCGGTATATCAGCAACAATCCGTCCTGGAACCAGGAGATTCCCAAGAATTATTTTCAAGTCAAAGAAGAATTGGAGCGACTTTTCAGCAAGGGGAAAGGCACCACAGGGAAAGAACATATCACCAAAAGGCAGTTCAAGAAAATCGCCAGCAAACATGAAGTTCTTGATCCCGAAGTGTTGCTGAACGATCTGCATGCCCTGGGAGTGAGCTTGTGGTACAAAGACATGGAGCAATTCGATACGTTGGTCTTGAACCCCGAATGGATCAGTCATGGCGTCTATAAAATCATCAACTGGGTCAATGAAGCCAAAAAGCATGCGCTCACTTTAGCTGATTTTGTTACCGTCTTTGCCGACGATGCGGCTCGTTATCCTCAAGCTCAGCACCAGTTTCTCTTCAACTTGATGAAGCACTATGAACTGGCCTATGAAACGGAGCAAGAACAATGTTTGATCATCCCCCATTTGCTGAAAGAAGATCGTCCTGTCAAACTGCCGATTTTCCCTGTAGGAGAAAGCTTGATGTTGCGCTACAAGGCTGAACAACCGTTGCCTCCCCATACGGTGTCCCGTTTCATCGTCCGGCATAATCAGGAAATTAAAAAAGAAAAAACCGGTTCGTTGGTCTGGCGCTACGGAGTTATCCTGACAGACGGCAACGGCAGTATTGCCCTGGTGCGGGAAGAAGACCGCATCATCAGCGTTTCGGTCAAAGGCTCTGATAAAACCCACTATATCAGCCAGTTGCGTGAAACCCTGAACGACATTTTTAGCAGCTACAAGAGCAAGAAACCGGAATTGCAGTACCGGATAGAGCGATATGGACTGATTTCTGAGGAAGTGGAAGAACAGAATCCGTTATGGTTATCCGAAAGCAAGATCGTTAATCATTCTCAGGACAATGTGCCATACTATGAAGATTCTACCAGGCAGCACATTGATTTACATTCCACTGCCCGCATATACAATATTTCAGGGAATGCGACATTCTCTGAGTCAGGAAATATCTCGATACGTAACCAATCCACTCATTTTAATTTCAATCATTGCAACATTGGTTTGCAGGGTCATTTGAATGAGCTGGCTCAATTCTTGACAGAAAGTGGTCAAAAAGAAGAAGCCAGGGAACTGGAAAATGCTGCAAACGCCTTAAAACAAGCCAAACAGTACAAAACCCCGGAAGAGGTGCAAGCCACGGGCATCACCAATCGATTGCAACGATTACTGGGTGAATTGAATGATGAACAATCGAACCTGCACCAAGCGGTCAAAGGGATCAAACATGGCATCGGCATTGCCCAGGACATTGGCAAGGGTTATAATCAGTTGGCCCAGTGGGTGGGATTGCCACAAGTCCCTGAGCCTTTTTTGAATCTTGTCAAGAAACCGAAAAGTTGGACTCGGAGAAAGAAGGGATAATCATTGGGATAGTCTTTTCTTCGGGAACCGACCTGGGCTGTTGCCAATGGGCATACATTGTGATAAGTGTTAATCATGCAAAGATTCAACTGAAGCCCAGAAAATAACAAAAAATTGAAAGCAGAACGGAAATAAAGGTGTCATGCCCAAAAATCTTCAAAATCCCCATCCTCAAGGAAGATCCGTTTCAATTGTAACAGATCTTAGCGAGGAAGAAATCTCACAAATGGCAAAGGATGAAAATATCGAGTCATTTATCAAAGAAATGAATGAGGAAATCGAAGTACTTAAAAAGCATCGTCAACAATTTCATAAAAAGTATGAACAAATGCGGGCGTCATGAGCACCGTTCATAGGCTTCTTGCTCGAAAGCGTCAAGAACTTAAAGAATTACGGCAAGAATCTGCTTCCGCAGAAAGGATCTTAGAAACCCTCCAAAACTGCTTAAATTCTTTTTCCTCCTTTTCAAAATCCGAACAAGCATCAAAATCTTATGTTGAATACAAAGAACGACTGAATCAGTTGGTTTCTGATGCATTTGACAACTGGACATCATACGATGATGAAGTTGAAAAAATTCAAGATCAAATCTCCCGGATTCAAAAATTTCGTGATACATAAAAAGAAGTCCAGTTAACCAATCAATGAAACAATGGTCAATTTTTAGAACCATGACAGGAGACATGAAACAAGTATGAAAAAAAATCAAAACCAGTCGTTGGGGATTGTTGGGGCAGGTGCCTGGGGGACGGCGATGGCAACAATTCAGGCCCTCAAAGGACACACGGTCACCCTGTGGGGGTATGAAAAGGAAACGGTCGATGCCATCAATCAGCACCGTCGCAATGAAGTTTTTTTACCAGAAATCAAACTTCCCGACAATTTATCAGCAACACAAAATTTATCAAAGCTGGTCCAGAATCATTCCCTCTTGATCATGGCCATTCCTTCTCATGTGACACGTAGTATTATTGAACAAGTCGTACCAGAGGTGAGCGCCCAGCATAGACTGGTCGTTCTGACCAAAGGGATCGAACAGCATTCACTTTGCTTGATGAGTGAAATCTATCAGGAGACATTCGGCCCAGGTCCGGTCATTGCCGTTCTATCAGGACCAAATTTTGCGTTGGAAGTCGGTCAGGCAATGCCAACAGCAGCCACGTTGGCCTGTGAAAATGAGACGGTTGGCAGGGAACTCCAACAAATTTTGAGTACCTCCACTTTCCGCATTTACTATACGTCTGACATGATTGGTGTCCAAATTGGAAGTACCATCAAAAATGTGATTGCCATTGCCGCAGGCATTTGTGATGGCATGAAGCTGGGATTGAATGCGAGAGCCGCCTTGATTTGTCGTGGATTGGCAGAAATGAAGCGGATGGGGACACAGCTTGGAGGAAAAGTAGAAACCTTTCTGGGATTGTCCGGCGTTGGAGATTTGATTCTGACAGCAACTGGGGATTTATCACGTAACTACACACTGGGGATTGCCCTCGGAAAAGGGACTTCTCTGAATGAATACTTATCACAAAAAAACTCTATCGCCGAAGGTGTGAAGAATGCCGTTTCCCTTCACGAGCTGGCTGAAAAACATGGACTGGAAATGCCTATTTGTGAAGCAGTTTACGATATTCTTTATTCAGATTTAGCCTGCCAGGATGCCGTCTCTCGTCTGCTGGGTCGTGATCTTCCTGTGAGTGAATAATAGCAATTCTTGACTTCATTTTCCCTCTTTATTTCGGTATAGTAGATCTTAATTTATGATTATTGTTAATGGCCCTGTATTTTCAGATCGCAATCGCGAATAACCCTCTTCCCCTCTGGAGACACTATGAATGCATCGATCCCATTCCAATCATCCACGCCTCACGTCCAGCTAAAAAACCATGTCCGTTTTGTCACAGCAACCAGTTTGTTTGATGGCCATGATGCCTCTATTAATATCATGCGGCGTCTATTGCAGCGTGGAGGGGCTGAGGTCATCCACCTCGGACACAATCGTGGGGTGGAAGAAATTGTGAATGCCGCCATTCAGGAAGATGCACAGGCGATTGCAGTGAGTTCATACCAGGGAGGACACATCGAATTCTTTCAGTACATGATTGACTTGTTGAAAGAGAAAGGGGCAGAACATATCAAGGTGTTTGGTGGTGGAGGCGGTGTTATCATCCCACAGGAAACCAAGACTTTGATGGAATATGGGGTCACACGGATTTATTCTCCAGAAGATGGGAAATCAATGGGACTGCAAGGCATGATCGCCAATATGCTGGAACTGTCAGATGTCAGCACATTGCCTGATGATGAGGTCCCCGACTTTTCTCAGTTGAGTTATGAATCTCCTCTGGCGCTAGCTCGTTGCATCACCTGGGTGGAGCAGAACATTGACAATCCAGAAACACTGAAACCAGTGATGGAAAAAGGTCACTTAAACGACACTATTCCCATTATTGGCATTACAGGAACCGGCGGAGCGGGTAAATCCTGTTTGACGGATGAAATCATGCGCAGGACTTTGTTGGAATTTCCAGATTTCCATATTGGTGTGATTTCTATTGATCCCTCTAAACGAAAAACAGGCGGTGCTTTGCTGGGAGACCGAATTCGCATGAATAGTCTGGATTCCGAAAGAATTTACATGCGCTCTGTGGCGACACGCCGGGCCAATTTGGCAACATCGGCTGCTGTTCAGGAAATCATCAAAATTTTGAATATGAGTGGTTTTGATTTAATTCTGGTCGAGACTGCGGGAATCGGACAGAGTGACTCAGATATCACCAATCTGGTGGATGTCAGTGTCTATGCAATGACTCCAGAATTTGGGGCAGCCACACAGTTGGAAAAAATCGATATGCTGGATTTTGCTGATCTGATTGTCATCAATAAGTTTGACAAACGTGGGGCTGATGACGCGTTGACAGCAGTCAGAAAACAATACCGCCGCAACCATAATGAATTTGAGTTAGCCGATGATCAATTGCCTGTTTTTGGTACAATTGCCAGTCATTTTAATGATCCGGGAACCAACTGGTTTTATCATAATTTAGTCCACAAAATCATAGAAACAAAAAAACTGAACTGGAAACGTGAAGATGACGCAACTCCCAGTATTTCAAAAAGCAAAGAAATTATTCCCAATGAACAGGCAAATTATCTAAGAGAAATTGTACGCACCGTACACAACTATAAAAAGCAACTGGAAATAACTTCTCAGGCAGCCAGCAGTTGTTACCAGACCTATGGCACACTGGAACAACTGCAATGCTCACTACCCGAACCCTTGCAGCCCCTGGAGGTTTCACAAATCCCTG
>JANQHV010000613.1 GCA_028282505.1 SAR324 cluster bacterium
GATTGAAATCCTTGGTATTTTCCTTTTTCTTTTCCCTTTTATCTATGTGATTTTCTATCATAGTCTGGATTTTGTTTATGATGCCTGGGTGAGGGGAGAGCGATCTGATGCTCCAGAAGGATTGCCCATGCGTTGGTTGATCAAATCCATTATTCCGATAGGAATGTTCCTTTGGTTTTTGGGGGTGATTGCTCGTCTTTTGCGTGACATTCATAGATTGGTAGGTGACAATGGAGATTAATGAAATATTAGTAATGATGATGTTTGGCAGCTTCATCTTGTTGTTGCTGACCGGTTTCCCGATTGCCTATGTTCTTGGCGGAGTTGGGGTACTTTTTGGAGGAGTGGGCTATATTGCCGATACCTACTTTGATGCGGTCACTGGTTTAGACTTTCTCACCCTGGGACTGGTGGTCAATCGCTTGTACAAACTGATTGACAACTGGATCTTGGTGGCTTTGCCCATGTTTATCTTCATGGGATTGATGCTGGATCGCTCTGCCATTGCCGAAAAGATGATGCATGCCATGCAAGAGTTGTTTGGTGCATTACGAGGCGGCTTGGCCATTACCGTGACAATGATTGGGGTGATTCTGGCTGCTTCTACGGGGATTATCGGGGCTTCGGTGGTGCTTTTGGGAGTGCTTTCCCTGCCAACGATGCTTCGTCAGAATTATTCAAAAGAATTAGCAGTAGGCACTGTCTGTGGAGCAGGAACTCTGGGTATTCTGATTCCTCCCAGCATCATGCTGGTCATCATGGCCGATCAGTTGGTGTTGTCGGTGGGAGATTTGTTCATGGGAGCGGTGTTTCCTGGATTGATCCTGGCTGGTTTGTACTTTTCGTATATTATTATCTTGGGCATAGTCCGCCCTCAAGCAGCTCCTTTGAGTGAAGACCGTCGTGATCTATCATTCGATGTGGTGCTGAATGTATTGAAAACCATCCTGCCTCCAGTTTTATTGATTGTCTCCGTTTTGGGATCGATCTTTGCCGGAATTGCCACTCCTACAGAAGCCAGTGGCGTCGGTGCCTTTGGTTCAGTGTTGCTGGTTGCCTTCAACAAAAAGCTCAGTTGGGAAGTCATCAAAAGCACGATCAACGAAACACTACGCACCACTGGTTTTATTTTTGGAATTTTCCTGGGGGCTACCTGTTTTGCCCTGGTTTTAAGAGAACTGGGTGGAGATGAGGTGATTGAGCATATGATCACCAGTCTGCCCTTTGGTCCTTATGGCATTTTAGCGGCTATTCTGATCATGGTGTTTTTATTGGGATTTTTCTTAGATTGGATTGAAATCACTTTGATCATTCTGCCTTTATTGGCCCCGATTATTTCTAAAATGGACTTTGCTATTGAAGGGTATGGAGTGGTCAGTAATCCTGAATTGGTCTGGTTTGCTATTCTGGTTGCAGTGACGTTGCAGACCTCCTTTTTGACACCACCAGTTGGATTTGCGCTCTTTTATTTAAAAGGAGTGTGTCCGCCTGAAGTCAAACTGGCTCATCTGTATCGTGGAGTGATTCCTTTTATTATTCTCCAGCTGATGGGACTCCTGTTTGTCGTATTTTTCCCGAATCTGGTGACTTGGTTGCCTTCCATTGCCTATGATTAACTCATGACGTGTATATTTTTTGCAGAAAGTTCATCTTGCATAAAAGCATAGAAATTGTTCACTGGAAAGTATCCAGGAGTCAGGATTCTGAAACCATTGGTATCTATGCCTGAAAACATTTAACCTTATTCTATTTTCATTTTCAAATCAGGGCTACGCCCTTAGTCCGGGACCATTTCCTCTCCTTGGGGAGAGGAAATGCTGGTTGTTCCGTTCAATCCTTCACCTGTTTCACCCTAAGTGGGTAGCCCCAATCAGCTAATTGTAAAGGTAAACGATGGATATTGATTATCAAAAACAAAATGAGATCCATGTTTTTGCATTCAGTGGAGACGTCATTCATAGCAATTGCAAGAAAATTGAGACCTTGATACAAGCAAAAATAGAAGATGAATCTGTTTTAAAAGTTCTATTCAATTTTGATCAGGTATTTTTTGTGGATTCTTCAGGAATCGGTTTGCTTGGGAGTTTCATGAAAACTGTAACGGGTCGTCAAGGAAAATTGGCGATATGCAACGTCAGAGAAAAAACTCTCAAATTATTTAAAATTGCCCATGTTGATTCGTTGCTAAACGTGTATCCCAATCAAGAAGCAGCTGTAGACTATTTGGAATCTTGAGGGATGAAGAAACAAATAAAATACCATCTTTCTTGTCTTTTACGACGAAAACAGTGTTGCTTGATTTTCAAATAGACTGGCCATCCACCTCCGTATATTTGCTATCAAGCGCCTTGTTTCCATCGAAAAATTCTACGAAATTGAGGTACTTTATTTCCTTTTTCCTCCCTAAAACAATTTTTTCCAGTCAACAAACCTTTCATAGTGAGTGTTAGGTTAAAACTCAGGAGAAATCCCTATGGTTTCATTAAAAAACATTATGGTGCCAACCGATTGTTCAGAGATCTCAAAAAAGTCTTTAAAGTATGCAATTGAGTTGGCAAAACAATTTAAAGCAACCATCAAGTTGTTCATGATGCTTGACGAGTATAGAACACACGCCATTAAGCATTCTGTAGGAGCAGCATTGGATGATCCACTGATTCTGGAAGCCCTGGAAAGGTTGGAAAATCAATGGTTGGAGTATTTGTATGCATTCAGCGAAGAAATAGAAGATCCGGAAGTGACGATTGAAACCGTGATCATTCGTGGAAGTGACTTCTTTCGAGAGGTGATTAAATATGCCCGTGAAGAAAAAATGAGCATGATTGTTATCGCCAATCATGGCCGTACCGGTCTCTCCGATTTATTCGCAGACGACCTGTTTACGGGAACTTTCACTGAACATGTGGTGCATAGTGCTCCCTGTCC
>JANQHV010000615.1 GCA_028282505.1 SAR324 cluster bacterium
CTGTAATAGGTGAAATGACATTTCTCAAATCGATAAGTTCGTTCCTGATATTCAAATCATGATCCAGAATTATAGAACGAAGACTCATAAAATAGTAAGTATCATCTCCATCAGCCCCCACTGCACTTTTTGTCAAATATACTCGCAGTAGTAAAATAGACAATTCGGCTAAAATTAATAGAACAAATATTCCCTTTAGGTAATTTACTCTCAAAAAAATCACTACTATCTTAACTTTAATGTATAACAGGTAACTTAGTATTTCAGTCCAACAAGAACGGTTACCGCAATTATTTTTTAAAGAAACCCTGTTTACGAATGAAATCAATGACAAAGACCATAAAAATAGCAAAAACCAGGGCAAGCACACCTGCTAATGCTATTATCAATCGTTTATTCTCACTGATGCCAATAGGATCAATGGGAGGAATGGCAGAATCAATCACTTTAATTGTATTAGATTCTTTTTCTACTTGTATTTTTGTGGTCTCCAGTTGTATACGCAACATTTCAACAAGCTTGCGTTTACTTTCGAAATCTCTTTCCAATGCTGCTTCTTCGTATGCCAGTATTCGCAATTCGCTCAATGGTAAATCTAACCCCAAAGAACTCTCTGCTACCAGGTTTTTCTCTTCCAGCACCTCTCCAATAAGCCGTTTTTGCTGCTTGCGTAAAATATCTATTTTAAATTCCAACTTCCTCATATCCAGAGATTGTTCCCCCTTCGTCTGAACCAGTATTTCTTTTTCCATTTCCGTGCGAAATTTATCCTGCTGTAATTTTCCAATTGCCCCAAGCGCAATTTTGAATTGCTCTCCGACTTTAATAATTTTATATTTTCGGGAAAATTCTCGCAAACGTCTCTCAGCTTCCCACATATCAGCTTCAATACGTTTAAGCTGTTCTTGAATATATTGCAGTGCTTTTTGATTCGCAGTAAGCGCTGTTTTTGCCTGGTAAGTTTCGAAACTCTCCAAATAATAATTGGCCAATTTTGCTGCCATTTCAGGTTGATTCCAAGTGACTGTAAGTTTACTCAAACCATTTCCAGCCGATAAATTCATGGCACCTAACATCCCATTAGTCACATTAATCGCATTTGGAGGCTGATCCAAATTGTATGAATTTGTTCTTGGGTCATAATGATTTTTGTAAAACAGAGGTAATAAATCCAAATCATCAATCAAGCCTACTGTAAAATTACGACTCTTGATGATCACTTCTAAACTGTTTACCGTACTCTTATCTTCTTGTGGTAAACTCACTCCTGCTAGAGAAGCGAATTGTCCTAAACTATCCAAGTTAGGCGTATTCCTTCCCACCTGCTCTCCAGAAGAAATATTGAGAAATGTCACTTCTGCTGCATATTCCGGTGAAGCAACCTGCCTATTGGACACAACAACAATGGCTAGAATCAACAATACCCAACATATTCCCAAAATTATCCATTTATATTTTAATAAAATTCGCCCCAATTCGAGCAAATCAATAGATTCTTTTTGCATAACAGAAGAAAGATTTTCATTAGGAAAAACAGGTGGAAGCTCATTCAATGGTTCTTGAGGGGAAGGAGGAGGCTTTTTATTTTGAATCATAGTCATTTTAGTATGCTTCAGTGAAAAATTAGCAACTATTTTATCAAACTAACCTTTTCTAAAAGTTCTTTACTCTTAGAGTTCACATATTTTCACATGAGCGTCTATGAGGTTGATGTCTAATGGCTTTCACTCCCTCTTCGAAAGAAGTTTCTTCAAAATTCGAGCCTTTCAAAGCCGCATTTCTCCAGTGGTTGATTTTATGGATTTCGGCTCCTGAAAAATTTGCCCTCATCAAACATGTGTCTACAAAATTAGTAAAAAGAATATAGGAATTTTTGAAATTGGCATCATTCAAATTACTTCCTTTGAAGGAAACATCAAAAAGGACTGCCCCTTCAAAATTAGCCCCTTTCAAATCCAAATATTCCAGGTTTAGATCTTTTAACTCATGACCCGAAAAATCAGAATGCCTGAAATCACAGTGTGTGAAAGTTTTATTTCGTTCTAATGCTTGACAGTTGCCTACAGTTTTCTGGGACAACCACCATGAACTGATGCGATCAATGTTGATATATCCTCTGGCAATTGAAGCAACAACTAAAATATATGCCAGAAAACCCAACACGCATAGTAGATTTGTGCACTTTTTAAGATAACCTGAAACAGGTTTCCCATTTTCCCTAATTTTGAGATAAGGAGCCATTTTTTATAAAACGCTTAATATAGTAACTCATCCAGCACAATCCAGGTAAATTCATCCTTGAAAATCGCCTAAATAAAATTTTTAGGATATCAAAACTATCCTTTGTAGCAAGACCAAAGCGTTTTGATATCCAATCTCCTGAGTCTTTCGAAGGTGCGATGGGAACAAAAAGGAATCACAATTATTTTAATCAAAGTCGAAAGACGCGGAACATAACAAAACACATGGACTGTACAAAGTACAGCTTCTTTTTTAAAGGATTTCTGCCAAAAATAATTGCTTTGTGCAGAATAAATATTTGCTAAATAAATGTGCAATTGTTTTGAATATTTTTCAAACAACATGGGCTCATATCGTAAAATACGAGGAATCATCATCATCCGTTCAACAGCTTCCGATAAAGAATACGCCTTCGACCAGTTATGCTCATGAGATCGCCATTTAGACAGAATTTCATCTACGTAAACTATTTTATGAAAATAACTGACTCGTAGAAACAAATCATAATCCGTACAAATATTGAATTGTTCGTTAAACCATTGGACAGGATCATTGCCAATAACAGATTTTCGAAAAATAGCCGAATCCCAAGAAATATAATATTTTTTCAATAAATTCCCAAAGATTTTACCATCCGGCGGCGGAGTGTTGTTTGACATTGTAGAGAATATATTCCCATCCATTTCCTGAAAATGCTCACTATTGCTAAAAACCAATCCTATTGTTGGGTCTTCAAAGAGAGGTACCTGTTTTTCCAATTTATTGGGCAAAAACAGATCATCCGCATCTAAAAAATCAATCAAATCTCCCTTTGCCAATTTGAGTGCGTTATTTCGCGCTTCTCCTAAAGTTAAGAAGTTATCAGATCGATAATACGTCAACTTATTTTTATATTGATCTGTTATTCTTTTCACATCTTTGACAGAAGCATTATCATAAACAATGAGTTCTACATGAGGATAAGTTTGCTGCAGTGCAGAATCGATTGCCGCATTCAAGTACTCAATACTATTATGAGTATTGATAATAATACTAACAAGAGGTGTATAGGAGGTCATGATTTAGTTGTTCTTGATAATATTGAATTGTTTCTCGCAAACCATTTTCTAGCGAAGTTTCCGGTTCCCAACCCGATAATTGATAAGCTTTCTCAACGTTGGCATACAAACACATGTTCTCTTTTGGACGATAAGGAATTTCACCAAATAGAGGATTTCCTTTCCCAATGAGTTGGCAAACCGTTTCAATCACCTTTCGGATAGTGATCCCTTTTCCAGAGGCCAAATTGATCACTTCACCACGAGTTGCTGGATTTTCCAACACCTGAAAAATCCCTGCTACAATATCTTTAATATAACAAAAATCTCGCAATTGTTCTCCTTGCGAAACCGGAAAGGATCGCCCCTGTAAACACCCTTGAATCACTTGAGGAAGAAATCGTTGATTATTTTGGCCTGGACCATAAGTTAGAAAAACCCGCACAATACTGGCAGGAAATTGTTCTGTATTGTGTAGCATCTGTAAAAAATGTGTTGCAGCCACTTTTCCCAGTGAATATGGAGAAATCGGTGCTTCACGAGAGCTTTCCAATTGAGGGGCAGGAAGATTCCCATATTCATCACTGCTTCCAATCTGTAAAAAACCTTCTAACCCCTTCCGGCTTAGGCATTCTACCAAGTTCATAACAACTGTAAAATGTTGATCTATCAACTGTCGGCCACCATCCTTATACAGTGTATGATCGATAAACCCAGCTGCATTAACAACATAATGAAAAGCTCTATCCTGGAAAGCCTTCTTTAAATTTTTTAAATTCGTTGCATCTATATGTAAAATCTGAATTTGATCAGTAGCCGCAATTGGAATAGAAAAAGGTTTTTGATTTAAAGTGATCACCGTGGTTCGATACCCTTTTTCTAAAGCCAGTTCCGTAAGATGACTCCCAATAAAGCCATTTCCTCCCACAATTAAAAGCTCTTTTCTCATGGCCAAACTTTCCATGGAATCTGCCCAGATTCCCACATCCTTTCCAGTAAATTCCGGTCTCGAACAGTATCCATGCACTGCCAAAAACCCTCATGATGGTATGCCATCAATTCTCCCATCTCAGCAGCCCGCTCCAATGGTGATTTTTCTAAAATACTTGAATCATCATCAATTAATTCAAAAAATTCTGGCTCAATCACAAAAAAACCTCCATTGATCCAGCCTTGTTTAGTCTGGGGCTTTTCTTTGAACGAAACCACCTGTTTTTTTTCAATACCCAATTCCCCAAAGCGAGCTGTTGGATGAACTGCGGTAATGGTTACCATTTTTCCATGATTACTATGAAATTCAAATATTCGTTCAAGATTCACATTTGCCAGGCCATCCCCATAGGTGAGCATAAATGTACTATTTCCAACATAAGATTGCATTCGCTTGACCCGTCCTCCTGTCATTGTATGTAAACCAGTATCGACAAGGGTCACTTTCCAGTCTACCGTCCTTTCCTTATGAGACGTAATAGCTCCACTCGATAAATCTATAGTAAAGTCAGAATTCATGGCATAGTAATTTAGAAAGTGTTCTTTGATCACATTTCCCTTATACCCCAATGCAATATAGAAATCTTTATACCCATAATATGCATACAAATTCATAATATGCCAAAGAACCGGATGCCCTCCAATTTCAACCATAGGCTTCGGTTTAATATCGGTATATTCGGACAATCGGGTACCAAATCCACCTGCTAAAATGACAACTTTCATTATCTACCATGCGTAAAGAATATCTTTTAAAAAATCACACGTTTTATTTTACCAAGGTCATGCAGAATAATCATCAGGTTGAGTGAGGGACTCAAAGAAAAAAGAGTTCTCAAAGCCTCACCCAAACAGGAGGTGCTGTTCAGCATCGATAACTTTCAAGATTATCTACCATGAGTAAGGAATATCTTTTAAATCACAACTTTCCGTTTCATCAGGATCATGCGGAATACTTGCCAGATTGAGTAAGAGGTTCAAAGAAGAAGAGACCCCTTGGAATCCCATCCAAACCTGAGGAGGCACTGTTAAGCGTTGATAGTTTTCAGGAGAGAGACAAACTTCGAAAAACTGATTTTTTGAAAATGCGCCGGATCGGTCATCATAAATAACAAATTTAATTTTCCCAACAGGTACAACGAGGTTTAATGTCATTTGGCGATGCTTTTTCCAACCTTTTATTTTGCCACAATGCACTGTAGAAAAATATGCTTCACCAAATTCTGAAAAGTTAGGTTCCGTTTTCTTTAAAGCATGCATCACATTACCTAACTCACCATCAATAATAAGCAATGGAGTGAGCTGTACATTTTCAATATTTATTTTGTCCATTTCGCTCCCCTTCGAATAGCTGTTTCTGTGTACTCCGTAATCTGTTGGCGAGTAAACGGAAAAATATCATGATTTGTATGCTGATAATAGTGACGATACCATTCGACCGTCAAGCGAACAGTCTCTTGAAAATCCAGAGTCGGCATCCAATTTAATAAATGGAGTGCTTTGTCACAACACAATTTGAGAAGATTCGCTTCATGAACATTGTCTGGTGTAGAAACATCTTTCCATTGGGCATTGGGCCAATAGTGCTGCATTTCATCAATCAGTTGAGCAACCGTAAAATTCTGGTTGGAACTAGGGCCAAAATTAAAAGGAGCCCCATTTAATTTAGAGTTTTCAGCCAACTGCTGTCCTAATGTTAAGTATCCACTCAAAGGTTCTAAAACATGCTGCCAAGGGCGGGTTGATACAGGATTGCGAATTTCTCCAACATCCCCTTGAGACCAGGCAGTTATACAGTCAGGTACCACACGATCCTGTGCCCAATCCCCTCCCCCGATCACATTGCCAGCCCGACCAACAGCAACTCGAATATTACTTTGTGGATTGGAAAAATATGAATATACGTATGTTTTGATAACTAGTTCTGCTGCTCCTTTGGAAGCACTATATGGGTCTTTTCCACCCAAAGCATCTGTTTCGCGATATCCCCATGTCCACTCTACATTATCATAACACTTATCACTAGTAATCATGACCGCATTACAAGGATGATTGGAAACCCTAAGTGCTTCCAGGATATTTGCTGTGCCTATGATGTTGGTATTCAATGTTGTGACGGGATCCTCATAAGATAAGCGCACCAAGGGTTGAGCAGCTAAATGAAAGAGAAAATCCGGTTGTATTTTTTGGATCGTCTTCTGCACACGCTCCAAGTGACAAATATCCAACTCAAAGTACTCAATTTTTTTAGACAGGTGTGCTGCCTCAAAATGAGAGGGACGAGTAGGAATTTGATCGGATATTCCATAAACTTCCGCGCCAAGTTCTAATAACCATACCGTTATCCAAGAGCCCTTGAAACCTGTATTTCCTGTAACCAAGACTTTTTTATTGTGATATGCATTATGAAATAAACTCATTGGCGCTTTTCACTATTTTTGTTTGCAAACTGTTCGAATCCAAGTGCCATTCGGATCACGATGATCAAGGCCAAGCAGCCAATTAAAGCCCCACATTTGTAATTTTCCTGGTACAAATCGTTTGACGATGCATATAATCCAATGCAAAAAATGCAAATATGTTTGTATGTGGCCATTCATAGGGGATTTCTCTCGATTTCGCCCCCAACCGTCAATCGTAAGCACGTTTAAATTAATTTTGTCTAATAAAAATACCAAACTCTCTTTTGAAAAGAATAGCAGGTGAGGAAAGAGAGATTTTTTGAAAAGATGATCCTGGTTTGGAATATCAATAAACAAGACTCCATCCTTTTGCAAAAAAGTACAGGCTTTTTGCAAAAAATCAACGGGACTCTTGACATGTTCCAGTACATGAGAAAGCGCGACCACATCATATCGATCAGAAACTTCCTCCAATTCCAAATAAACCTGCAATGCCTCCAAAGCTCCTTCTGATTGCCATGCTTCTTTCATGGCAATATGTTGCAATGGATCCGGTTCAACAGCAGAATATTTTATTGTTTTCTTAGAAATCCGGTGAGCAGCCAATCCCAAGCAACCGCGTCCAGCACCAATATCAAGTACTGTAATTGAATCTTTTTGACATCCTGCCATAGAGGCTTCTATCAACCGCCACCTGGCTCGTCCTAAGGCAAATTCAACAGGATTGTTTTTTTCTGTTATTCGAGGAACAACATTGCCCCAAAAACTGGATTTTTGATACAATTCGTCTAATTCTTCGTCAGTGGGCATTGGGTCAGCAATTCCCAAATGACATCGATTACAAAACAGGATTCTTTGAGAAGTTTTAAACGATTCTTTTGGATAAGGAAATACAACCCAATCATTATTTGTATTTTCCAGATGACAGGTAGGGCACGTCAGTGAGGTCATGATTTCACGAAAAAGAGAAAAGAAAAACGAATTTTTATGTATCTATTGCATTCCATAGAAATAAGATTCCAAATGTTCAATTGCTGCGCGCCCCATCGCTTCTACAGCCTCTTTGGCATTTCCACCTATGTGAGGAGTCACCATCAAATTTGGCAAAGAGAGAAATTCCAAATCAGCAGGGGGTTCTTCTTCAAAAACATCTAGTGCCGCCCCCCTAATTTTTTTTTCTAAAAGGGCCTGTTTCAAGGCAATCTGGTCTACAACAGAACCTCGACTTGTATTGATCAAATAAGCTGTTGATTTCATTTGTTGTAATGATGCGGCATCAATCATATGGCATGTCAACTCGGTTAAAGGAACATGTAAAGAGATCACATCCGATTTTGTCAAAATTTCTGAAAACTCTACCTGTCTAGCCTGATATTTTTTTGCTTGTGCTGATTTGTTAAGAATATCACAAATCAACAACTCACATCCAAAAGGTTGTAGCAGACGCAACAATTCTGTGCCAATGTTACCACATCCGATTACTCCCACTATCTTCTCAGACAACTGAAATCCACCATCTTTCACCCAGTTTCCTTGTTTGAGCTGATAGCCTGTAACAAAAAGGTTTCGACACAACCCAAGCATAAACCCTAAAGTCTGTTCAGCAACAGACCTTTTATTTGTACCTCCAGTCCAGCCAATTGATTTTCCTTGTGATTTTGCATAATCTACATTTACATTATCTAATCCTACCCCAAACTTAGCAATGATCTTTAAGTTTGGCAGTGCGTTAATAACTTCCTCATCCACCTCTTCCAAGCCTAATACAACTCCATCAGCATCCCTCAGATAATTAAGCAAATCCTCGGTATTAAAACTTGATTCCCCGTCATTGAATACCGTGTTCGGGAATAACTCCAAAAGCTCCTTGCGTAAAACAGGATTCTTGGAAAATGCACGAGATGTTACTTTGATTATGCTGGATGAAACCATATATGATATACGACCTATGGAAAATTATGAAGAAATCAATGATCGAACAACTTTTGCGGGATTACCTGCGGCTATTACATTTTTTGGTATACTTTTACTGACAACACTCCCTGCACCAATGATGGAATTATCACCAATAGACACTCCCTTTAAAATAACAGAATTCATCCCAATCCAAACATTTTTACCAATTTTAATTTCTTTATCATTGGTCGAAAGCGAGAGTTCAAACCTCTTTTCAGGCGGCCACTGGTTATGGAAATCACTGTCCATAATAATGACATTTGGAGCAATGATAGTATTATCTCCGATTTCAATCTGTTTCCTGCTGGTAATAACAGTACCATTTAATGTAACATTGTTCCCAATCTTGATGATGCCATTTTTGAAAACTGCTAATTTACATCGGCAAAAAAAGGTGATACCACTTCGCGATTCTTCGGATATTATTCCAAAATTATCTCCAATCTCAATATACCCATCACTATTGATAGGATCATACATCGTGATATAAAATTTTCCCCATGCCTTCGTTTTCTGACCAATCGTCAAATTTGGATAAAGGAATTTGTAAAGGGATAAAAAAAACTTTCCTTTCAATGCGGGAATTTTAAAGTAGAAAAAATCGATATATCGCCAACTTAGTCGATACCTGATCCATTTTAAGAAATCCTTGTACTCCATCCTTGTTTCAGATTATTTTTACTAAGAGGGTGTTTAAAAATTATGTTCCTACTGCAAAACCGCCAAAAATGGAGCGGATTTCCGGAATGCCGGACCA
>JANQHV010000641.1 GCA_028282505.1 SAR324 cluster bacterium
AATGGTGGAATGTATTGCTGATGCGGTGCATTTGATATATTTTCTTCATACAAGTTGAATAAAAAAGTTTGACTTTTATCGAAAGTTCGCCAATCTCAGAAGTTCTTCAGCTTCAGAGAAGCATATCAATTCAACGGGTAAATCCATGGAGGAAATCGCTCTCTAGCAAGAAATTTCAATCATGCTCCCATTGCATTTTTCAAATTGTCCTTTGAACAGTCTTTGGATTTGGAGAGGGACATATTTTTTAAAGTTTTAGGAAAAGGATAAAATAATGGAAGAAATTGAAGCAAAAGTAAAAAAAATCATTAGTGAACAATTAGGAATTGAGGAAGAAAAAATTACACTGGACTCTCATTTTTCGGACGACTTGGAAGCGGACTCGTTAGATACAGTGGAATTAGTGATGGCTTTTGAAGAAGAGTTTGATATTACAATTCCAGATGAAATGGCTGAAAAGATTACAACTGTCCGATCTGCAATTGAACATATTCAAAATGCATTGTAATATCAGATATTATTATTCTGGGGTTACGATCTCTTTTTCAACTTTTCAATTAGATGATTCCTATGCGTAGACGCGTTGTTGTTACTGGTCTTGGAATTGTTTCCCCAATTGGAAATAATATGAAAGCCGCTTGGGAAGCTTGCTGCAATGGACAATCGGGTACCGATCGGATTACAAAATTTGATCCTTCCGAATTACGAAGTCAAATTGCAGGAGAAGTCCTGAATTTTGAAATGCCTTCCATTATTCCTTCCAAGGAAGTGAAAAAAATGGATACGTTTATCCATTATGCGGTGGCCGCAACCCAGGAGGGTTTGGAAGATGCAGGGTTAGAAATCACAGACGAAATTGCAGATGATGTCGGTGTATCCCTGGGGGTTGGTATTGGTGGCCAGCCTATGATTGAAAAATATCATTTGATGTTGGAGGATAAAGGTGCTCACAAGATTTCTCCATTTTTTATTCCAATGGTATTGTTAAATATGGCTTCGGGGCAGGTGTCTCTGTTGTTTGGAACCAAAAATTATAACAGTTCCACCGTTTCAGCCTGTGCTTCTTCCAACCACTCGATTGGTGATGCCGCCCGTGTGATAGAGCGTGGTGATGCCAAAGTTATCATTGCTGGAGGATCAGAAGCAGCCATGACTCCACTTTGTGTGGGTGGATTTGCCGCCATGCGTGCTCTGAGCACACGCAATGATGAACCGAAGCGTGCCAGCCGACCTTATGATCGGGATCGAGATGGTTTCGTTTTTGCGGAAGGTGCAGGTATTCTGATTTTAGAAGAATATGAGTTTGCTAAAGCACGAGGGGCCGAGATCTATTGTGAACTGGCTGGATATGGTTTTAGCTCCGATGCTCATCATATCACAGCACCCTCTGTGGAAGGACCAGCACGTGCCATGGCCATGGCCATTAAAGATGCTCAAGTCAATTTAGATGAGGTAGATCATATCAATGCTCATGCTACCTCAACTCCTGCAGGAGATATCAATGAATTGCAGGCCATCAAATCGGTCCTGGGAGAACATGCCAAGAAGATTGCTATCAGTGGTACCAAGTCCATGACTGGACATTTACTGGGGGCTGCTGGTGCTGTCGAGTCGGTCTTGGCAGTCAAGTCATTGAAACATGGATTTGTTCCTCCGACTATCAACATTGATAATCTGGACCCTGAATGTGATCTGGATGTGACTCCCAATGAAGGAAAAGAACGTCCGATGAAAGTTGTGTTGGCTAATTCCTTTGGATTTGGCGGAACGAACGCATCTTTGTTATTTAAAGCCGTTGAGTGATAATCTCTGCTGAGTTCGGTATAAACCAAGTCAATGTTGGAATTCTAATGCCGTTGGTCTTTGTGCTCCTCTTGTCTTTGGTTCTTTTGTGGGGAAGCAGTTTCTTGGGGATTGAAGCACGAACCTTGCCCAAAGGTGAGTGTGAAAACCCCAAACCCAATACTGATTTGACTCATTGCCGTTTTTCTCGCACCAAACTGCGAGGAAAAAATCTAACAGGGGTCTCCCTGAAAGGCATGAAACTTTCTAGGATTAGTCTGCGTCAAACCAACTTACAAAAAGCCAATCTTGAGGGAGTGAAACTCAAAAGAGCGGATTTACGTGGGGCTGTTTTAACATCGGCTAATCTGAATGATGCCATTTTAGATGGTGCCAATCTGGAAGGCGCTCAACTGCAAAAAGCCCGCCTGCAACGCAGTAGTTTCTTAGCTTCTAACCTCAAAAAAGCAAATCTTAGCGAAAGCCATTTGTATCAAGCCTATCTCTATGGTGCCAATTTGCGTTATGCAGAAATGAGTAAATCAGATCTGCGGGAAGCCAATTTAAGTGAGGCCTCTCTTCAAGAAGCAAGACTGCTATCTGCCAACTTATCCAAAACCATATTCAACCGGACCGATCTGGAGCAAGCCAATCTGGAAGGGGCTCATTTCGAAAACAATTTGTTCAAACTAGTGGATTTGGAAGGCGCAAAATTTCGTCATGCAAAAGGTCTTCCAGAGTGGATTCTTCAAGGGCTTGATCAAAAGGGCATCCACTCCACCTTACAATTGGAACGGGCAATCCGCCAGGGATTTCGAAAACTGGATGGAGTGGATTTGTCAGGAGCTGATTTGAACAATCTTGATTTGAATCAGGGCAGTTTTGTCGATGCAAATCTGGAATATGCTGACCTGGAGGGAAGCAATCTAAAGGGTGCCAATCTAAAGGGTGCCAATCTAAAGGGTGCCAATCTAAAAGGTGCCAACTTGGAAAATGCCAATCTGGAAGGGGCTAACCTGTATTATACCAATTTGCACGATGCACAGGGAATTTCCGAAGCCCTGAAAGAAGAATTCATTCAATAATTTCTCCTCAATAAAACCCCACTGCTCCAAAAATTGTGTGTCAAAATTGCTGCACTTTGTGTATATCTATATCTAAAGAGAAGCCTTTTGAATCGACTATAATGACCAATGACTTTTCGTTCAACCACTATCTAGAAAGAGCGTTATGAGTAGTACAGAATTTAAAGTAGATCGTCGTGATATTCAATTTATATTGAATGAGGTATTTGAAGTAGGCAAACTGTGTGAGTTTCCTGCGTTTTCTGAATTTGACCCGGACACATTCCATCTGATCATCGAAGAAGCCGCAAATTTTGCAGAAAAAGTGATTGCTCCAATTAACGAAATTGGAGACAGTGAGGGGTGTGTGTTGAAAGATGGAAAAGTGATCACACCCAAAGGTTTTAAAGAAGCCTGGCGTCAAATGGGAGAAAATGGCTGGATTGGGTTGAGTGTGTCTCCTGAGCTTGGAGGCCAGGGGGCTCCCGATTTGATTGCGGTGGCTGCGACAGATGCGCTTGTCTCGAGCAATCAAGCCTTCCTGATTACTCGTTTTTTGACATCCGGTGCTGTTAATTTAATCCAAACCTTTGGTTCCGAAGAGCAGAAAGCTCTGTACTGTGAAAAGATGGCGACTGGAGAATGGGCTGGTACTATGTGTTTGACAGAACCGGGTGCGGGTACTGCTGTAGGAGACATTGTTACTACGGCAACAAAGGAAGGGGATCGCTATTTGATCAAAGGAACAAAAATGTTCATCACTAGTGGTGATCATGATTTTACGGACAATATCATTCATATGGTACTGGCACGACTGCCTGATGCACCTCCAGGACCCAAAGGGATCAGTTTGTTCATTATTCCTAAAATACGACATGATGGAACACCAAATGATATAACGGTGGTCAACCTGGAACATAAAATGGGAATTCATGGATCCCCCACATGTCTGCTGTCGTTTGGAGAAAACAACCAATGTTATGGAGAGTTGTTACAAGCGGAAAATCAAGGAATGGCTCAAATGTTTCAGATGATGAATGAGTCTCGTTTACAAATAGGATTGCAGGGTTTGGCAGCCTCTGCAGCAGCCTATGAATTTGCCTTGTCGTATGCCAATGAACGTGTCCAGGGAATTGCGGTTCAACATGGAAAAGATCAAAGTGCTTCTCGCTCTTTAATTGTGGAGCACCCTGATGTACGGAGAATGTTGATGAATATTAAAGCAACCGCAGAAGGCTTAAGAGGGTTCATGTATGCCTGTGGGCATGCTACAGATATGAGCCAGCATGGTCCTGAAGAAACAAGAAACCATTATCAAAATTTACTCGATCTCTATATTCCAATTGCCAAGGCATTCGGAACCGATGAAGGATTTCAAGCGGCCTGCACCGGAGTACAAGTGCTGGGAGGAGTTGGCTATACGAGAGATTTTCCGTTAGAACAAAATGCACGTGATGCTAAAATTGGATCTATTTATGAAGGAAGCAATGGAGTGCAAGCTTTGGATTTGGTAGGACGAAAGTTCAACATGAAGAACGGAGAGTTGCTTCAATCTCTGCAAGAGGAATTAAAATATTTTGGGCAAGTGACCATTCCTCAAGAAATCCAGGGATTGATTGGGGAATGGAATTCTTATCGGGATCTTATGTTTGAAGCGGTAGACAACCTGCGTCATCTTTCTAAATCAGAAGGATCACAAGGGTATGTCCTTTATGCCACCAATATGTTGGCGTTGATGGGAGATGTCCTTTGTGCCTTTTATTTATTGAAACAAGCCGCCGTTGCTCAAAATAAGTTCGAAGCTATGGCATCAGAGGCTGCTTCTCGGGAATCTTTGTTGGAAGAGAGCACAGATGCACGCTTTTACTGGAACAAGATACGTACTGCAGAACACTATGTATTGGTACTGCTGCCCCGTGCTCTCAGTAATGCACGTGTCATCAAAAATGGAAGTCTCGCTTCTCTTCAGGCTAAATTGGAATTAGCTGTTTAGAACAGCTTCTGTCACGATAATGCCCTCGTTTAAAAACAGTGATTTTTCTTAGAACCTGTTTGGAAACGATGGTTCGTCGCGAAAAATCGATCTCGTTGAGCGGATTTTTGTGAAAATTTAAGGCGAATAGCCAGGCTATTTAACGAAAATTATCCCAAAACAGACGCCAATGAGACGGTTTTGCAGCATAAACAGGTTTTTACTCGACAGTCGTAAGTTCTTCTAAGTCATTGATATTATTAGCTTAGTATTATCGTTTTGTCATTCCGGGCTCGACCCGGAATCTACTGTAACTTCAAAGAGTTACACTATCTAGATGCTGGATTAAATCCGGCATGACATGAGAATTTGCAACTCTTGAGGTTTTTAGTACCAGCCACCAGTTTGGCAATCCAGGGATCGGCAAACTGTTGGCTGAAGGTATAAAAAAATGAATATGAGAAAAAAATCATACCATACAAAATAATGCAAGAATGAAGTTGGAGATCGATAAAGAGAAGCTACAAGAAATTCAATTGGCTGAAAAAGATGATCACAAGCATACCATCCTGATCGTCGATGATGAAATAGCAAATTTGGAATCACTGAAGATGGTTTTGGGACAATCATACAATGTGTTAACTGCTGGGAATGGTCTGGAAGCTCTGGCAATGGTAAAAAACCATCCAAAGCCAGAAATGATCCATTTGATCCTTTCTGATCAAAGAATGCCTGAGATGTCAGGAGTAGAATTTTTAAAGGAAACCATTCCCATTATTCCAAATGCCATTCGCATCATTTTGACAGGATTTACAGATATTGACGCAATCATTAGTGCGATCAACGAGGGAAAAATTTATAAATTCCTGACAAAACCAATTGAACTTAATGACCTGGAGATGACCGTTCAGCGTGGATTGGAAGCCTATGAACTGGAAATGAAGAACGTAAAATTGGCAGAGGAACTAAAAATCCTCAATAATGATCTGGAAAAAAGAATTACCAATAAAACCAATGAATTGAAGGAGGCGTTGGAGACAATTGAAGAAGACCTGATCGTTGCCGAGGAGGTACAAAAATATGTTTTTCCTGCTGATAACTTTCCTCCCTTTCTGAAAGTAGTTACCCAGTATTTGCCGCTTTCCTACGTTTCTGGTGATATCTATTATTTTTCCAATGGCCATGATGGTATCTTCAATGTGTTCATTGGAGATGCGACCGGTCATGGAGTATCGGCAGCATTGAGTACAATCATGGCACGTATGCTGTTGATAGATGTTGAAAAAAATAACTCCCTTGCCGAAATTATGGAGTCTCTGAATCGGAAATTCGCCAATCTTCTTCCAGAAAACCGATTCATGACAGGAATTTATCTCAGGATTTCATCTCAGGGGATGTTGACCTTCTGTAATGCGGGGCACGTTCCTTTAATTGTCCTTCCCAGGAACAAAAATGAGGCAGCTGTACTGCGGCAACGGCATATACCCCTGGGGGCCTTTCTCGATGAACACTATGAAGAAGATACATACCAACTGGAGCCAGGAGATAAGATCTTTCTTTTGACAGACGGGTTGACAGAAGCATTGAATGTGAATAACCAGCCGTTTGGGATACCGAATATTTGCAGTGTTTTATTAGAACATCGAGAGTTGGAACTCAAAGCAATAATAGACATCCTGCTGGAAAAAGTAAAAGAACATACCAAAGATATTCCATTTCATGATGATGTCACAATTGTTGTCTTGGAATATGGTATGGACTAAGAATAACGAATGAAAAATAACACCTCACTCACTCCCCTGGGAATAGCCCGTACCGTATTCTGCAAATCTCCACCTTCAGGAGACACGCAAATCCCTCCTGCTATTCTGCCTGAAAAATTAGTACCTTTGTTGGAATACTGCCAAACATTGGGACTGGAGAGTGATTATTTTTATCAGGCATTGGATTTGATAGGTTGGGGACAAAATCATTTCACAGATAAAGAACAGGCTTCTTTGGTTGCATTAAATCTGCTCTCTCATCACTTCTTATTGTCAGGCAATACTTGCTTGCCCTTAAAAGACAATGACCATTCCCTGCTCTCTCATTTATTTGAAGAAAGCGGTTTGGATGTTGAGGTTGCCCAAGAGTATGATCTCGTATTGCAGACACTCTTGACCAACAACAAATGGGACTGGCTGTTTGGGACTTCCACGGATTTCAAACCTTTTGTTGTCAGTAAAAATGGACAATATCTGTATCATCAAAAATCTTTTCTCAATGAGCAAGTATTTATCCAATTTTTTAAAAAACGGTTGCAGCAGTTGGTTGCGGTTCCTTCCATTCCAATAATCCAACAGGCTTTGCACGAAATTCTGGAAGAAAATCCCATTCGGATGGTAAATGGACAACCTGTTCAATTTTCTGAGGAGCAGCAACTGGCCCTACTCGTGGCTCTCCAGTCTTCAGTAACCATTATTTCAGGAGGACCCGGTACAGGTAAAACTTCGATTGTTGTGATGATGTTAAGACTGCTCGCCCGCTTGGGAATTGTGAAGCGAATTGCCTTGGCGGCACCGACAGGCCGTGCAGCTAAACGTATGGCAGAATCGATTATGGCAAGCTTGCAATCAATTCACAAAAATGGGGCACACCATCCTGATCAGTTTCTATTGGAACATCTGCCAGAACCACAAACGTTACATCGTCTGTTAGGTTTTAGTCCAACTTCTAAAAAGTTCAAATACCATGAAAATAATCCCCTGGAAGAGGACATCGTGATCATTGATGAAGTTTCTATGATTGATCTGGAATTGATGGCAAAACTGATTAAAGCTGTTACTCCGTCCAACCCAGAATGGAAAGCGCCTGCACGTTTAATTCTATTGGGAGATGCCGACCAGTTGCCATCAGTCGGTGTTGGTGCGGTATTGATGGATCTGGTACCTCAACTCCCTTCTCTTGACTCCTCCCAAGAATCACTCTTTAAGCAATATGCGGCGCATTTAGCACCATTGATCGCATCTTATACCAAGGCTCCTCCTTCACTGTTATCGGGTAAAGTCGTTTGTTTGACTCGCAGCTACCGTCAACGTAAAGAGGACCCTTTGGGACGAAATATCCTGGGAATTGCGCAGAAAGTCAACAAAATGGCCGAGCAACAATTGGATTTTATGACTTTGCTGGAAGGAGAAGGAGAATGTATTTCTCTCATCGACGCGCTTCATCAATTTCCACGGCAAAAAGTGTATTTTCTGAATCAATTGAATTCGTTGAAACAAATGGAGGAACTGGTGACCTCTTGGATTCAGTGGTTTTTTACAAATCCTCATTGGCAGGAATTGTCTCAACGGGTTTATTCATTGGAGAAAATGCAGGAAGAGGAAGACAACATGCAGCAACTTTTTAGTTATTATAGTCGTTGTCGAGTGCTATCTTTCATGAAAATTTCTCATACAGGGACAGAAGTGCTCAACCAGATATTTCAACAGAAATTGGCAACGGGAGTGACTGGCTACTATCCTGGTGCATTTGTCATGGTTCAAAAAAATGATTATGAGAATGGTCTGTTCAATGGCGATGAGGGCATTTGCTTGTTATTTCAAAATACAAAAACAAAACGTGTGGAACTTAAAATAGTCTTCCCAACAGAGCGAGGTTATCGGACTTTCTATCCACACCAATTGCCCAATATTCAACTTTCCTATGCCATGACTGTCCATAAAAGCCAGGGTTCTGAATATGATCATATCGCTATTGTCCTGCCAGCAGAATCCAATACTTTGCTTTTCAAAGAGATGGTGTATACTGCAATGACTCGTGCAAAAAAATCAGTCCTCCTTCTGGGTTCGACAGACATTTTGAAAGAGGCAGTGTTTCGAAAAATACAGCGTTTCAGTGGTATTGATTTTCACTCATCTGATGCTCCGTTTCTATAAACCAGCAAGCGTTCATAGGTGTTTGAGTTCAAACAGAATTAAGGCAATTCTTTATAATCCAGTTCAGCGTATGCTTCGAGCAGTGGTTCAAGAGTCGTTAATGTCTGAACTGTACTCTCCAGGCTTTGTTTTCTCCACAATAGCTCTCTTTTCACAGGAGGGAAGATTTTCTCATTTTTAAGCTCATGGTCGATCCCTTTGATACTGATTTTAATTGCTTTAATTTGTTCACTGATGGGTGTCATGATTTCTCCAGAATTTTATAAAAACAGGATGGTGTTTATTCACAAAACTAGAAACAGGGTATAATAAGTTTGTTTTACAATATAGGAGGTCTGTATCTAATGAAAGCAAAAACCGTTAAACATTACCAATCACACAGCAAATAATATGGATTGAACGTATGGGAATAGCCGCAGATATTGTCATTATAGTGGTTGCCGCATTGATCGGAGGCACGGTTGCCAATGCTCTCAAGCAGCCTTTGATCATAGGGTACATTTTAGCAGGTGTGTTGATTGGACCACATACCGGTATAATTACTGCTGCAAATATTCATGATATTGAAATGTTAGCAGAGATCGGAGTGGCCTTATTGTTGTTTGCTTTGGGGCTTGAATTTTCATTGAACGAATTGAAACCTGTTCGCAAGATTGCTCTGTTCGGCACACCCATCCAAATGATCCTGACCATTGGTTATGGTTTTCTCATCGGTCAACTATTCGGTTGGGACTGGAAACCTTCGCTTTGGCTGGGAGCCTTGATGTCCCTTTCCAGTACAATGGTTCTTTTAAAAACGCTGATGAGCAAGGGATTGATGGGAACCCTTTCCAGCAGAGTCATGATTGGTATGTTGATTGTGCAAGACTTGGCGGTGGTCCCATTGATGATCATTTTACCACAGCTCAACGATCCTAAGTCAGGATTGCCTGTTTTAGGCTTTGCTGCATTAAAAGCTGCTATATTTCTGCTCCTGATGATCTTCTTAGGCACAAAGCTGCTGCCCAAATTACTGAAATATATCGCAGGTTGGAATTCTCGTGAATTTTTTTTACTGGCCATCACGGCTATGGGTCTTGGTGTGGGTTATGGCACACATCTGTTCGGGCTCTCTTTTGCGTTTGGTGCTTTTGTTGTCGGGATGGTATTGAGTGAATCGGATTATGGCTATCAAGCCTTAAGCGACATTATTCCATTACGTGATATTTTTGGACTGCTGTTCTTCACCTCAGTCGGCATGCTGCTGGATCTTTCCTTTTTAATGTCGAATATCAAAGAGATCTTGCTATTAATCTTTTTGGTGGTCATGGGAAAGGGAATTATTTTTGCGTCATTGAGCAGACTGTTTGGATATGGCAATGTGATCCCCATTGCCGTGGGACTCGGACTTTTCCAAGTGGGTGAGTTTTCTTTTGTGTTGGCTCAGGTCGGCTTGAATACCAATTCGATAGATGCTGAACTGCATTCGTTGGTGCTGACAACAGCGGTGGTGACGATGTTCATCACTCCTTTTATCTCCAGCCTGACCACGCCTATCTATTCCTTAAAGCAACGCTGGTTTAAAGACGAACGAGCAGAAACGATCAATCTGCCAGAAACCGGACTAAAAAATCATATTGTGATTGCTGGTGGTGGTCAAGTTGGGACAAGTATTGGTAAAATCCTGCATCGTTTGGAATTGAGTTTTGTCATCCTCGAATTCGATCACCGACGAGTTGAACAGGCTAAAGAGGAAAAATTACCCATCATCTATGGAGATGCTTCCCAGCTTATTGTTTTGGAGGCAGCAGAAGTCAAAGATGCGAGGTTATTGATCATTACGATACCTTCTATTGCTGTTTCCACTACGATTGTGAGCCATGTCCGTCATATGAATCAAGTGTTGAGCATCGTATCCAGAGCAGTGAATGAGGAACACATGATGGAATTGCATAAAAAAGGAGTATATGAGGCCGTTCAACCAGAATTTGAGGCCAGTTTGGAATTAACCCGTCAAGCCCTGATCCATCTCAATATTCCCATGAAAAAAATTCTGGATTTCACAGATGTGGTTCACAAAGAATTTTATGCTCCCCTTTATCAATCCGAGGAGCACTATCGCGTCATCTCACAGATGAAAAGTGCTTCTCGCAGTTTGGACCTTCATTGGGCCAACATTCCTGATGAGAGTCATTTCATTGGCAAAAGTATTGGTAATCTAGAGATTCGCAGCAAAACCGGCATTTCCATTGTGGCCATCATTCGTGGTGATGATTTTTATCCCAACCCTGAAATAGATTTTACCTTTGAAAAAAAGGACATTGTTGGAGTGATTGGTGAAGAGCAACAACTGCAAACCTTGAAAGATTATATGCTGTTTGCTTAACTCTGTGGGATTTTTCCTCTTTCTCTGATTGTGGAGTCAACTCCACTACGAATCCTATGCCAACTGGGTTCTGAAGAGTGTTTCTGCCTTTTCTATTCTTTCCCGATAGCTCAACACACATTCGACAATCATAGATAGGCATGATCGCAATATTGACCACTTTTTGTTGTTCTCACATGTGGAAACAGTGTTCCTCTCCTTGGGGAGAGGGCAGGTGAGGGGACGAGTTGCAAGTTGACCAAATCTTTACGAAAGAGACTGGCTGAAAATGTAATCGAAACTTGATATTTAGCGGTGCTATGAGTTCTTATCAATTTTCTTGAATAGTGCCTCAACTGCTGGTGTTTTATACGGAAATTCCAGATACTTGGCTTTCAGAGTTTCCTTGAGTGGATCTGTAAAGTTCTGGCTCAAAGGACGAACCAGGCCCATACCATAAAGGGAGAAATGCGCATTTAGAAAATCGGGACACTCGTTTCCAGGAGATTTATGAATTTCCTGACACAAGTAGTTCAAACCTGTTAGTTTTCCCTGGATGATCTCTCTCAGTTCCCACTCTTTGTCAGGCCAGATATACCACAAAAGCCCTGCCAAGGCATACAACTGAATTTTGTCAGAATTTTGGTATTTCGTTTTCTGTAACCGTTTCTTCAATAGATTGATTGCTGTGTCAAACAAGGACTCTGAGAAATACGGTGAAGATTTAGAAACAGACCAGTGGTTACTTGCTTGCCAGAATTGCCAGAAAAAATACACCAACGGAGAAAGATTTGCTTTTTCCCAATTGACTTGCAAGGCATGAGTACTGACTTCCTGCAAAAATTTTTCTGCATTCTGACGACTGAAGTTCGGGTGACAGAGGTGTTGGAGTACAGAACTGCATAAGCCGAATTGATAATCTTTGGGCCATTGATTTTGTGATGGCAAAAGGTCCCAAAACTGAGCATTCAAAACATCATGTTGTGACGGAGCATATCTCCAGATAACAGAGAAGGCACTCGTGGATTCTTTATAACCCAGCCCAAGACATGCCTCTATAGGAGTCGTAGTCAGCAATCTTTCCAATTCTTTCCGCAGAAGACTCGTAATCGTTTCTTCGCTGTCATAGTTTGCGTCATTCAACTCATACCAACTCGATTTCTCAAGAAATTGCCTGCCTTCGTTAGTCATGATCTGATTGAGTTGACTATGAACGGAATCAGGATAGTGCTCAATCTGTTGTGACAAGAAGCCGCATAAACTACTGGGCCATCCCCGAAAGATGAGTTTTTGCCATTCTTCTGGAGAAATAAGGGAAATTGTTGCTCGCAGCTCACTCTGGTATTTGTCTGGCAGTAAATGACTGAGTGACATCAAACTATTCAGGGTACCAGCTCTAATAATCAGCCGAGCAAACATTGTTGGAGAAAGGACTTTTAACAATTTTTCAATGGAATTAGGGTGACGGTTGAGTCTTTTAAATTTATAGTGCAATGATTCAATTGAACGCTGTTGTTCAATGATTTTCTGAATCAATGTATCCAGATCATTGGATTTTAATCCTTCAATGAGTTCAGAAGCACGGGAGAGTGATGAATGTTCGAGCAATCTGAATAATTCAAAGATCGTTCCATTGTGTATAATGAGATCAAGCAAGTGCTGGGCTGTAACAGTTTGTTCGAGTTCTGTAAGTAAGTTCCTCCGCTTACCGTCAACTTCTAATGTTTTCTGGCCCAGATCACGCAATGTTAAATTCAGTGTGGCAACGGAACGTTGCTGTTCAATGGTTTCGTGAACGAGTGTATCGATATCTTTGGATTTCAGTTCTTCAATGAGTTTAGAAGCACGGGACGGTGATGAATATTGGAGAAAGCTGAATAATTCAAAGATCGTTCCGTTGTGGGCAATGAGATCGAGCAAGTGTCGAACAGTCACAAGCTGTTCGAGTTCTGCAAGTAAGTTCTTCTGCTTACCATCGATTTCCAATGTTTTCTGGCTCAGATCACGCAATGCTAAATGCAGCGTACCAACAGAACGCTGCTGTTCAATGGTTTTCTGAATCAATACATCCAAGTCATTTGATTCCAGTGCTTCAATGAGTTCAAAAGCCCGGAACGGTGATGAATGCTCAAGCAATCTGAATAGTGCCACAAGAGAACCGGTTTGTTTAATTCTTGTGATCAGTTGACCGACACTCAATTGGTTTTCGAGAAGACCTAAATGCTCTGGAGACGATTGACGGAGGCCGTAAATTCCATTTATAAAATCCCGTACATCTTCCTGATTCCAAACCTCTGGTTTATTGACTAGATACTGAAGCTGCCTGCATATTGCATTATTAATGTTCCTGGCTGTTGTCGACCTTTTAGGTGAAACTGTGGCCAAGAGACGTCGGAGTACATGGAGACTGACAGCAATTGGTTCAGGGGTGAGTAAAGAACTAAATTCTGGGCTTTTAAGAAACCCAGACATGATTTGTTTAAGATTGAAGTCAGAAACAGAAAGTTGTGCATTGGATAAGTTGAGCAGGAAAGGGTCGAGTTGTGAAGGTTGATGCATTTTTAAGTATTCCATATACCGAATGAGTTCTTGGAGAATGGGCTCATTCCAGTTGTCTGGTTTGCCTGTCTTCATCTCAGTCAATACCAGAAACACTACTTCAGCGAGAGATGAATGTGCAAAACGAATGCGTGCAGGAGAATATAAACGAGTGACCAATCCTTTTTTCAAGAAATTCTCCGCAAAATCCAGGTAGCTGGTGAGTGGTGTGATATCAAACATTGCCAGTGCACAGAGGTTTTTCATGAATTGTTGTTCTTTGACATCAATTCCATAAATGTATTGTCTAAAAACGTTATCCCTTAAGGAAGAGATATCTACCTCGAACAGATTTTCTGGGGATTGTACCTCTTCAATCGCTACCTTGACCAGTTTCAGATTTCCTCCAGTTAGTTTAAAGACATGTTTTGCATGATCTTTGGTGAGAAGATGTATAGTAGGCAAACGCTTCTTCAATATTTGCAATATTTGATCACTATTGCTTAGAGGGATATCGATGGCGTTAGTCGCATCGAGTTCCAGCATGCTTTTTATAGAATCCACATAAATACCCGATTTTTCTTCGGGAGTTCCCCGGATGAGCAAAACAAACTTGATGGGGACTGAATGCTTTGGACGCAATAGGGAATGTTTTAAATTTTGTATGAAATCAATTACGAGCTTTGGGGCAGAGTGGCAATCATCGAGAATAAAAACGGAGGGCAACTGAGCACGCTTCTTCACCGATTCACGAAGATCAACAAGTTTCTCAAAATTACTGATCACCGTGTAATAAATGCGTTCAAACCGTTTGTTCATTGTGGCTAATAAGGAGAGAGTCGTTGTCGTTTTGCCAGTGCCTGGGGGGCCTTGCAGCAGCATCACAGGGGAACTGGAAATTGCTGTCATGAACCATTGTTTCAGGTCTGGCTTGATAAACAGTTTGCTGTTTTTCCAATCATCATAAAAATCAAATAGCGTTGGATAGTCTAATCTGGAAGACTGTAAGCGTTCCCAATTGGCATCTTGAGGTAAACTGTTCTCATTGCAAAATAGGTTGGCGATCTGATCAGAAAATATCCCTGATACGATAGAAGGCTGGTGGCGTAATTTACTATCGAGTGTTTCTCTTCCCCAGAGTTGGATATCTATTTCATCTTTTTGAAATGCATCTGTACGCCACAGCGTATATTCTTTCTGTGTTGTGATGTCGTCCAGTTTCCGTCTGGAATAGTAGATGAACTGGTTGGGTTTGGGCAATCCCTGCTCACCGACCCAGTGATGCAACATCCTTTCATAGGCATTTTGGATGTCCTGAATCGTTTTGCCTGAGCCTTTTTTGTCATTGATATTTTTGCATTGATAAACCGTCATCATATTCTGATGTTCAGTGACAATATCGACCCCATAGTCGGGTTGACCCGATTTGCCATTATAACGAGGGTTTTTCCCCTCGGAGCAAAGAATTTCGTAACAAAGCCGTTCAAACCGTAGACCATCCAGTTCTTCATAGGGCAAGCTTTCCGTGGAGAAGGACGTGATGGTCAACTCATCAGGAAATGGATTCAGCAGTTCTGCGCTCTCTTCTGCGGATAAATGATGAAGTTGAGGTTTTCGAATCATCTTTGCTCCTTTCTGACTCGAAATTGTAATAAAGTTGGTCTTAACCCAGAAACTTCAATATTATCCCATAATTGAATGGGAGTTGCTTTATCAGGCTTTACAGTTTCTTAATGTATAATATTTTATTCGTAATAACAAATGATACAATGCTTATACTAACTTTAAAACATAGTAGTCATTTCAGACCTACATGTTTAACACTTCGGTAAGTGTTCAATCAAGAAATAATGAAGCATGATGATTCTGGGTCCTTCTGAAATTCTTTTAACTCTTTGAGGTATGTTCGCAGGAGTATTTATTTCTCACATGGGTGGAGTTTGGGTAGACATCTTCCAGTCGTTTGACCAATTGATGGGATAGATTTGCATCAAACAGCAGTTTCATGTTGAATCATAATAGAGTGTCTTTCTCGATCAGCAGCAAAAGTTAGGCAGGCTCTAATATCTTCTACGGTCAAATCAGGGAAATCCTCAAGAATTTCTTCTTCTTTCATACCAGAGGCAAGGTATTCCAGCACATCATAAACGGTAATCCTCAAGCCCCGAATACAAGGTTTTCCACCTCGTTTTCCTGGTTCAATGGTGATTAATTTTTGATACTCCATTTTCCTCCTGAATTAAAAATTACCACTATACGACTATTCACTTAATACAGCTAATCAGAAATAAGTGTTCAAATTCTTGTTGTGATAGTCTGACTCTTAATCCTAATCTTATTTCTTAATCTCTAGAAATTGAGGGATTAAGATTAAGAATTTGTATACTTCATTGTGAGTACTTGTGCTTAAGCCGGGAAATTAGGATAAGATTGCCCATCAAAAAAGGTGCTTTCGGACAAAACTAACCTGAACAGTTATATTAATCAAAAAAGTTTTATGACGATAGATATGAGAATTTCCCAAGTAGTTTCAGGCATTTTGTATTAAAGACGGGTTTGGCCTCGGTTTAGTCCTGTGAATCCATATACAGTTGTTTCATGAGTTCCATATCCCAATAAGCCGCTTCTATTTTGTGACCATCTGGATCTCTCACAAAACAGCCATAGTAGGGCTCTCCATAATCGGGTCGAGGACCGGGTGCTCCCTCATCGGTTGCTCCTGCCGCTATAGCTGCTTCATGAAAAGCATGCACCGCTTCTTTGGTGGGAGCGACAAAACCAAAGTGGGTGCCATTGCCAACAGAGGCGGAACTGCCATCGATTGGAGTCTGGACCCAAAATTCGGGAAAATCCCTTCCATAAGCCACCGCTCCTGGATGAGTCATGATTTGTTGACAGCCCAGGGTGGGGAGTACGGCATCGTAGAAAGCAATCGATTGCTCGAAGTTGTTTGTTCCAATGGAAACATGGGATAAAACTGAATTTAACTCTTCCATTGATCTCTCCTGTTTTTTACGATTAATTCGTTGTATATTCTTCTATGAAATGGTTGATTTCAGTGCTCTATAATTGTTCGAAAACTGGGTACTTGTCAAGTGACTCAAGAGTTGTAAGTTTTCAGTCATCGGTTTTCAGTAAGCTTTGGCATTCCATTCTCCTATGCTTTGGAATTGTTAGTAGTCTAACGTTTTCCACGAAATTTTGCCAGATATTCAGAACAATCTGGATGGATCTCTTTTTGCATATTGCCTTTCGTGGCATGATGCCTGGCTGATCACAATTCACACGTGTTTTATAATTATTCGAGATTCTGTTGTGGCCGAAAAAGCAAGCAAGAAATTTTGGAATATCCTGCAACAAAAAGGTGACTCCCAAAAAACTACCCCACAAAAACCTGCTCAAAAGGGGGCATCTCGTGGAAGTGAGAAGCAAGAAAAGGCAGTCGGATCTGTCTTGAGCAACCGCAATATCGAACGACAGTGGAAAGCATTGGTATTATTGTACAGCCGCATTCCATCCCATCCTCCTTTGAAAAATGTTGAAATCCAATTACGTCAAATCCTGAATCTTCTGCAATCGACGACCTTATGTGAAAAATTATCAGATTCGTTTCCTGATGAAGACTTAAGCGAACTGCGACAAGAGGCTGAGAAAGATTTTCATAAAATGTATGTCATCAATCGCCAGCGTCTCCAGTCGATGGTGGAACTGTCGCCTGTGGAATTGCAGCAAGTGATTGCAGAAAGCCTGATTCTGTTTCATATCAATCCGGCAGAACATCCTGCTTTGGAAGTTTCAGCCTTAATGCGTGAGGGAGCAGAAAGCGACCCGGTGATGAAAAAAATGGAATTTTCTTTGTTTCCACAAAACTGCCCTTGTGGGATTGACAAAGTGGATGAATTTTTTCATTTTGGCAAAGACTTGCCGGAAGGTAAACAATCATTGCCGACGGTGGCATTATTGAAAGATCACCCTCCACTTCAGGAAGCCTGGGATCAACAGTATGACTATCAGATCAAAGCCATCACATCAGTGGGGAGTTTAGGGGGCATTGCCCATAAGGCAGATTCTAACCTGGATCTTCAAGTGATCGTGGGATCAGAACCCGAGTTTTTCTGTGCCTGGAATGATGCCGATTTTTTCCTGGCAGCTATGTGTTCGATTCTCCAAAACGTGCAAGAAGGTTTTTTTCAAGACTATTTGCCTGCTGAAAAACAGGAATCTTTGAAAGAGCATTGCAAAAAACAATTACAGGAGCGCTATGCTTCTCACCTCACGTCAGAAGAATTATCCATGCTGGAGGTTCTCTGTCCCAGTACGTTTAAACAATTTTTGGAAGAACAAACATGGAAACTGTTTGGTAAGCTGAACATCAAAGCACAACAGCAATTTTTTATTAAATATGCGATCACTGTTTTGCAGAAACTGCCGGAATTGGTATTTTATTTCAAATATCTCTTAGTCGTGTTTCCGTTTTTACGGAGTATCCCAAAAGAACAGGTTCAATTGCGCTGTTTTC
>JANQHV010000670.1 GCA_028282505.1 SAR324 cluster bacterium
AAAAGTGTACTGCCTCTCTTATCACAAGAAGAAACAAATCGAACCACAGCAGCAGCTTTTTGGACAGCTTGTTTATTGTTAGATAATTCTGAAGAAGAAGAAAAATTATTAGCACCAGTACGGCAGAATTCGGAGAAACATTTATTACCAGAGTTACAGGCACTGACTCAACTGGATCAGAATTTTGGATTTCATGCTGACTTTTTGAAGATTATCCATAAGCTGATCAGAAGGCAGAATTTAGAATTGTCGGAAGCTCAGCAAGCCATGGAATATCTGTGGGATGCTTCTATTCCCGAATGGATGAAAGGTGCATTTTTACAAGCAGAGCGAGTGAAGCGAGAAAGTTTTCAAGAAAACTTTGTTTTCTATGATTCCTTATGGCAAAAAACACAAAGAATCAATGTGGATTTGCCATGTTTGTTTGATTTATGTGACAGTTATGATGGAACATCCCGCAGTTATCACCTGACCCCATTTGTTGCTGCTATCTTAGGCTCAATGGGATTTCCAGCCATTGTTCATGGAGTGGAATCACAAGCTCCAAAGTATGGTGTGACCAATTCTCAAATTTTAAAAAAGTCTGGTAAATCAGTAACCCTTTCTTTAGCAGAAGCAAAATCGAACCTACTCAACCCAGAGATTGGTTGGTGTTATCTCGATCAATCTGTTTTCTTTCCAGAACTGTATGCATTCCGCCAGTTACGACATGATCTACTCAAGCGCCCCTTCTTGTCTGCATTTGATAAGTTACTACAGCCTATCCTAAACCAGAAAGGAAATATTGTGGTGATGGGCTATGTGCATGCCCATTATCGTGAAGAAATGTTGAAACTCATGGGCTTGCATAATAAAAATCAGATGGTTTTTAATTTACGAACAATCGAGGGTTCAACCAATTGCTGGGGGAAAAAGCCAACTCCTTTTATAGGATATCGGTGTAAACAAAAAAACAATAATCGACAAAAATACTCTCTTGCTGATTTGCCTTCAGGCATATCCATTGAAGACTTTTTTGAGACCCAAGATAAAGAATTGGTGGAAGGAGAACTGCTCCCCACCCACTTTGGTCGGCATCGTGATGATCATCAATTTATTCCAGAAATTACGGATGTACAAATAACCGAGGATGGATTGTCTGCATTGCAAGGAAAAACTGGTTTGGTCCAAGATTTATTGATTTTTCAGACAGCTGCTATTCTGTGGCTCAGTCAGAAGATTGAAAATGAAATTGAGGCAGCAGACCGCGTTACTGAAACTATCTGTTCAGGAAAAGCCTGGCAGCACTGGGAAAATCACGCATGAATGGAAGATCGCAACTGCCCTTGAAGTCTTGACCCAAGACTCCTAATTCAAGACTATGAACTATCCTTTGTAACCATAAAGCCATCTGGCCGTTGTATTGCCAATATTTCTGACAGAATGTAAGACATTTGCCGGGATAAATAATTCTTCCCCAGGAGCTGGATGGTAAACTTGAGAGTTGATTTCAAATTCTACTTCTCCATCAACTACAATTACCAATTCATCTACGCTATGGACAAAATTTTCCCACCTTTGGCCAGGTGGATCAGTCCACAGTCCACAGCTAAAACCCTTTTTTCTCCATTCTGTTGCTATTTCTTCCTGTGTTTTCATACTCCTAATCTTCTTCGAATTTAGTATTGACATTAATAAGTATTTCGCCTATACAAAATAAATACTTCTTACATGCATATTTTAACATTCTGGAGGATAATTTAAATCCACAATTGTTAAAAACCTTTGTCCTCAGAGCATATGATTTTATCTCTGCTCATGGAAAAAATATAACAAACTGAAACATTTTGATAGGAAATTATATGAAAAAAATTACAGCATTATTGATATTATTAACAGGAATACTTGCATGGATACCCAATGCCTCATGGGCTAATGATCAGGTAGTGAATGTATACTCTTCCCGGATTGAAAAGTTAATTAAACCAGCATTTGACGCCTTTACAAAGAAAACAGGCATCCGGGTTGAATATTTGACGGCAAAGGAAGCTGAATTGATTGAGCGTCTAAAAGCGGAGGGTAAGTTCACCAAAGCTGATGTACTGATTACCGTAGATGCGGGTAATCTCTGGCTTGCTAAAAAAGCAGATTTACTACAGGCCATATCATCAGATACTTTGAACAGCAAAATACCTGCCAGTTTGAGAGATCCTGATGGCCATTGGTATGGATTGACAGTGAGAGCAAGAACCATTGTTTATTCCAAAGAGCGGGTCCAGCCTGATGAACTGTCAACCTATGAGCAGTTGGGAGATCCGAAATGGAAAGATCGACTTTGTTTAAGAACTTCAAAAAAAGTGTATAATAAATCTCTGGTAGGTACTATGATCAAAACGCTGGGAGCTGAAAAAGCCAAAACAGTGGTGGAAGGATGGATGAAAAACAATCCAAAAATTGAGGCAAAAGATTCAGGAGTACTCAAAGCAATTGCTGCTGGAAAATGCGATGTCGGGATTGTCAATACTTATTATTTGGGGAGAGAACTCAAAAAAGATCCTCACTTCCCAGTGGGATTATTTTGGGCCAATCAGATGGATCGGGGTACTCATGTGAACATTTCAGGAGCAGGAGTCACCAAACATGCAAAACATTTAAATAATGCAGTCCGGTTACTAGAATTCCTCGCTTCTGCTGAAGCACAAAATCTTTTTGCTGACGACAATATGGAGTATCCTGTTAATCCAGATGCCAGTCCCAATCCTATGCTAATAAAGTGGTGGGGAAAACATTTTAAACAGGATTCTGTGAATATTGCTGCAGCAGGCGAGTACCAAATGGCTGCTGTTCAGTTGATGGAAAGGGCTGGTTACAGATAAAGTAACGACTTTTACTTTAATTAACCGAAGCAGTGTATGAGGACTCACTGCTTCGGATCAATGGAAAAAATACATGAAACTTGGTTCCTGTACCAACTTCACTCTCTACCGTAATAGCTCCTCTGTTGTTTTGCATAATTCCATGTACAATTGATAGTCCCAATCCACTCCCTTCTCCTACTGGTTTTGTCGTAAAAAATGGATCAAAGATGCGCTCTTGAGCTTCAGGAGATAAACCTTCACCTGTATCACTGATTGTCAATTGGAGGTACGGTCCAGTTTTCTCTAGACCAAAACCTTGTATCATACTGGTATTCATTTCTAAGATATGCAAACTCACTTCTAAACGCCCACCTTGTTTTCGCATTGCATATTCAGCATTGGAGCACAGATTTGCAATCACTTGCTGAATCTGGGAAGAATTGCCCCAGATGGTGTGCTGATTTTCTTCCAAATTTAGTTCCATTTCAATCGAAGTAGGCAGCTTCTTTCGTATTTGTTCAAGAGTTTGCTGAACAAGAGGAGTGATTCGCAAAATCTGATGATTCTCTTCTTCCTGGCGACTGAATGTCATGATTTGTCTCACCATTTGCTTGGCACGTTCGCAAAAACTACGAGCATGTTGCAATGGATGTTTCAGGGAATTATTGTGTGACATATCAAAATGAGCTACATCAATCCCAATGAGGATTCCTTGTAATAAATTATTGAATTCATGAGCAATTCCCCCAGCCAAGGTTTGGATGGCTTCCATTTTTTGCGTGTGACGGAGCTGTTTTTCTAATCGTTCTCTTTCTTTTTCCAGTTTTTGACGCTCAATGATCTCGGCTTGAAGTTTCTCATTCATTATCTTTAACTCAAGAGTCTTATTTTGCACAAGAACTTCAAGTTCTCGATAAGTCTGTTGCAACTTATTGTGCGCTTCCAACAATTCCTGCTGAGTTTTTATTAACAGTTGATTTGTTTTTTCTGATTGCTGTGCTTTATGGGTAGTTAAAGAAAGCTTCTCTGTCAAAATCCTTACAAAAATGCGATTTAGAATATTTTGGGATTCTTCAGGACTCAAGTCTGAATGATTTCCCATCACAGTCGACTGAAAACAAAACAAATCGACATCTGTATCTGCAACGATTGTTTCAGAACAAGCCTGATCACAAATAATACTGATCTCCCCAAAAAGATCACCTAAACGCTGCAACTGTAAGATATGCTCATTTTGCACATACACCGAAACCTTACCTCGAATGATAAAATAAATTTTATCATTTTTTTGTCCCTCTTTAAGAATCTCTGTACCTTTTGGATAACAAACAAATTTCGATAGTGGCACAATTTTCTTTAGAGTTGTTTCTTCCAGACTCCCAAATAAACGGGATTGCTTCAAATATTGTATGATTTTTTGATTTTCAGCAAATGAATGCTGTCCTTTCTTCTTTGACATAACCTCCCCTGATTTTTGCTAACTCCCATTGCAAAAATATAGAATTACGATGTGCTTGTTTTGGATAGAATCACAATGAAGAAATTTGGTAGATAATCTTGTTCTTATATCAGAGCTTTGTCAATTAAACAATCAAAATGTGACTGTTTGGTTACATTTTGTAGCGTTTTTAAGAGATGGAGAGAGAAATGTCACCGATATTTTTAATAACACAAAATAGTTGATTTTTATTTAATTTTTATTTAAAATTTATATAAATATTTAATAGCTCAAAAGTGCATGTCGTTCATACCATGAGAATGATAAGTTCAATTTCATAAGATGATACGGCAAGTACAATAAATGAAGTGGGGAGTGTTATGTTTCAGATAAATGATCCAATGCTTGCCTTGATTTTGCGCTTTATTGGAAAAGGTGAATGCATCGACCCTTGTAACGAAGAGTTCATTCAAAATCAGATTCATGAAATACAACAACATATAGAGCAATTTCCTCCTAAAGAACAACAAGCAAGAGCACTAAAGTGGATCGAAAGGCATGCTAAGCGATACAGAGAAAAATGGGAAAAAGAGGTCGTCTCGGCTGAATTTTCCAAGGCACGTTGCGCAGATTGTCCTTTAGCAGGTATCGGTAATGAGCATCATTGTGAAATTCATGGTAAATGGTTATTGCTGCTTCAGCAGTATACCTCCAATGAAATTAATTCAGAGCAATATGTGAAGGATTCGTTGGCCTTGTTGACTGATCATAAAAATGAGATTAGACTCAAAAATGTGCCAATTCTCAACCAGTATTTTGATTCTACCATAGACTCGTTAGCTTTAATATTAACCATGGCTGTGAATTACAGAACGTTGGTGCTTTTTACACACTACGAAATAGTTCAAGAACTGACACAAGGCTATATCTCATTATGGAAAAACAGTTTCAACATTAATTTTTGGAAGATGGCTATAGTTCCTACTTGATTTTTCATGTTGATGAAGCTATCATTTTCAATTATTTTTTCACACAGTTCCATTTTTTCAATTCAACTTGGTATCCTTCCTCATAACAAGCGAGAATAGCTCAGTTGGTAGAGCGCAACCTTGCCAAGGTTGAGGTCGCGGGTTCGAGACCCGTTTCTCGCTCCAAAAAACCCCAATAAAAACAAGCATTTAAAAGATTTCCTTAAAAAGATTCCATAGCTAAAAATTTGGCAGAATTTGGCAGAAAGCCTTGTTTTGAGGTAAAATTTGGCAGAAATTTGGCAGACGTCTCAAAAATTTTATTTAATAAAATCAGGGGCTTGTAATTTTTTAACAGCCTGCCTTTTTCTCTCTTTTTCATCTTCAATATAAATTCGGGTGGTATCGGTACTTTGATGGCCTGCCAAGGCTCGGATGCTCTCGATATCAACCCCCTGGTTGTAAAGGAACGTGATGTAGCCCGCCCTGAAATTGTGACAGGCTTTGATTTTCCTTTTATTCAATTCCAAAGCGTTTAAATGCCGCCTAAATGCTTTGGTAATAGCACCAGGGTCACTGTAGAGATCACGAGGGAACAGCCAATTAGTGGTTTTTTCGATAGTTTGGAGGTAATCAGCCAGGTAATCAGGAAGAGGAACTACTTTCTCATTCTTCTCTTTAATCTTAAAACCAGGGGGCTTGGAATGTATCCAGACTGTATTTTCTTTCCAGTCAAAATCTTGCCACTCCAGATAAAATGCTTCACTTCTTCTTAATCCTAATCCCATGCAGAGCATTAAGAAAAGTTCATGGCATTTGTATAAACGTTTATGCCGTGAATCATCTGTTTTCTCAATTAATCCAGCAATTCTATTCAATATTAAATTTATTTCATCCGATGTGAGCACTCCCGGAATCTTTTTTTCCTCTTGGGCTTTTTCAATTTCTGGAATCTCTGATTGGATGTATTTTCTTTTTTTGGCCCAATTCAAAAATGTCGTTAATGCCTTTAGACGGATATTCTGGGTGACAGGTTTCATTCTTGACGAGAGTCCGGCTTTGAATCGGTCGATGTGGTGCGGTTGGACAGGAAGCGGGTGGTTTCCAACGATTTCAAGATATTGATCCACCATGATTTGATGGATTCCAATGGTACCAAGACGGATATCTTTATTCTTTGAATTTGTCTCAATCCACTTTTTAAAAATCTGACCAATCTGATGGCCGCCTGGTTTGATTTCCAATTCTTTTTTTAAATTTTCAATAATCTCCTCTCTTTTTTGATAGCAAAGCCTGTCCAACCGTTTAGCTTCCCTGGTACCTTTTTTTATAGCCTTCCCATTTTCATCTAGACCGAGATCTTGGAATGAAAACAATTTTCTGCGGTACCGTTTGCCATTCAGATAAATATAGGATTTAACACATTGCTCACTCAGATCGGAATACCAAAGTTTCTCCTGAAAATCGCCTGCTTCTTTTATTGCCATAAATTCCTCTTCCGCTTTAATTTAGTCGAGATGTATCATCATCCTTTCTTACACGGAAGTAAGAAAAGTAAAAAGAGGATAAACATTGTCAAATTTTATATAAATTTTGACGTTAAACTGCCGATAAGATAAATGTATTCAAAATTTAGGGGGAAAACGATGTTTAAAAAAACATGATGAACCCCTATGGAGAGGCTATGCGGATTTTTGCATTCGCTTTGTTCTTTTTAGCAGTCTGGCCACTGTACGCGCAGCAGGAATTGGAAGAAGAGCAAGACGTTCCCACTGAAGAAGAGTTCGCCCAGGAGGATGCAGGCACTGGAACCGGCATAGGCACACTGGATGACGTTTTTTATCAGATCGTGGGGATTAAATTGAAATTAGGTATCAATGCCCCCATCCATCGCCTCAGAGGACGTGGGGTCAATAGCGACGATGGGAATGTCAATAGGATACAGCCAGCGAGCAATTTTCCATTTTCTCTGGTTTTTCCTGAAAATGTGTTTGGTGACATTTTTTATGGACAGTTCTTTGCTGATTTTGAGTGGCCATTT
>JANQHV010000016.1 GCA_028282505.1 SAR324 cluster bacterium
TTAAGAGTAAGACTGTGACAACAAGAATTTGAATACTTATTTCTGATTAGCGGTACTTAGAGCAACCAGGATAATACCCCTAGAGAGTACAGAATGAGTATTGATTGTATATGGGATGAATACCGAGATGGAAAAAATGTTAATTTTTTTGCGTCTTTTTTGTTTGCTTGACGTCTTACAGATAGAATCATTAAATTAGAGCCAACATTAAATATAAAGGATTAACCATGATAAAAATAGTCAGTTTTAAAATTTGTCCATTTGTTCAAAGAGTAACAGCACTTCTGGAAGCAAAAAATGCCTCCTATGACATTGAATATATCGAGCTTAGCAATAAACCAGAGTGGTTTCTGAAAGCTTCTCCTAATGGTCAAGTACCTATTCTTATGACTGAGTCAGATGAAGTTCTATTCGAGTCGGATGCTATATCAGAATACATTGAAGAAACAGTTCCAGATGCTTTCTTTAGTGCCGATCCTATTAAGAAAGCGCAAGAACGGGCATGGTCCTATCTTGCTGCTAAGCACTATCTTGTGCAATGCAGTACTCAACGAAGTAAAGACAAAGACATATTATTAGAACGCTCTGAAAAACTAGCTGAGGCATTTTCTAAACTTGAAGCAAAGCTAACTGGTAATCAGTTCTTTGGTGGTGATAGTTTAGGAATGGTAGATATCGCATGGCTTCCTTTATTGCACAGAGCGTCAATCATTGAAGAGTATTCAGGCTATGATTTCATTAGTCAGTTCCCCAAAGTAAAGTCTCTCCAGAAAAATATCTTAGAAACAGGACTAGCTGAAAAATCTGTTTCACCAGACTTTATCGATAAATTCACGGCATTTTACTTATCTGATCAAACCTACTTAGGAAGGCGACAGAAATAACTTACACGAATTTGCCCAGGATTTTTTTCGATTTTCAAACGGTCCGTCGATACGGCGATGGATCGTCTGCGTAATCGAACTACGTGGGCAATACGTTAACGTAGGAAATCGGAACAAAAGACCAGTAAATGTTTAAGTTATTTTTGGAGCATTCCTTAGGGCAATGCACTCAGGCCAAGCGCGGAGAATCCATGTTGAGTTAAAATCATGTTTTAAAGCGAGACACTTGTTGAGAGAGACTTTCTGATAAAGAAACTAGGGTTTTGGTTGTCAAGGTCACTTGATTGGTGGCTTGAGAAAGTTGATCAATTGCTGTAGCATTATTTTCGCTCGTCTCACTCAGTTGACCAGCAGTACTTGCAATTTCTCGGATACCTGCTTCTTGCTCTGTCATAGAACGGCTAGTCATTTGAACACGGCTGGATATTCCATTGACATGTTCTACAATGGTATTGAGGATTTCTCCTGTTTTCTGATTGACTTCATTGCCTTCTTGCACAGTGGTCGAACTTTGGTCAATCAATTGACGTATTTCAACCACAGAGCCAGAACTACGTTCTGCAAGGTTCCGAATCTCTTCTGCGACCACAGCAAACCCTTTTCCCGATTCGCCGGCTTTGGCAGCCTCAATAGCTGCGTTTAAGGACAACAAATTGGTTTGTGTAGCAATGTCAGTGATCACATTGATGATGCCTTCAATACGTTGACTGCTTTCTTCTAATCTATTCATGGATTGATTGGCTTTAGTGATGGCTTCACTGCCTTCCGCTGCTTTTTCTTTAGCCAAATTCCCCATTTGTGTAGTTTCGTGAATTTCTTGAGTGGTACGCTGGATTGTTTTAGAAATTTCTTGAATGGTGGATGCACTTCGAGCAACATTTTGCGCACTATTCTGTATCGCCTGATTGAGATGATCGATAGTTTCTTTGTTTTGGTGGGCAGTTACTTCTAACTCTTCTGCTGCTTGAGAAAGAGCGATTGCGTCTTTATTGATCCCTTCAACGATTTCTCGAATATTTCCAATAAAAATATTGAAATATTTAGCAAATTCTCCTACTTCATCATGACTGTCAATGACAATGATTTTGGTCAAATCGCCTTCTCCATTGACAATATCTCGAATGGCTTTGACCAGACTCCCGACAGGCCTGGTGATGGTTTTCGCAATAAACCAGGCGCCTGTAACTCCCAAAAATACGTAAAGAATAAAAAGCCCCAGCGTTACCAACAAAAGATGATTCTGTAGAGCAACTAATTTTTCATTAGAAAACGTGAAAAGAAATCCTCCTAAAAATTGTTCTTTTAAGGAAAACGGGATGAAAATAAAAATATTTTTCCCTTTTTCCAGTAAGGATACCTGTTCAGGTTGAATTAAAGACTGGAGTGTTTGGTCTATTGTTGTTCCAAGCTTGTCTTCGTCAAGATGTGACACGATTTTTCCCTGAGGATCAATCAGTTTAATGTCCAAGAGTTGTTCTTGTGCTTCAATTAACGCAGGAAATTCAAGAACCCCTATAACCCCTGCGTAAGTTTCCATTGATCCATGATAGTCCTCTGGATCTCCAAATTGTTCCAAACGCTCCTTAATTATGATAGAAAGAGGGATATTGATGTTTTTAGCTTCAGCTTGTAAGCCATCGATTAAGATAGAGCGGATTTGAAAATACTGAAATAAAGAAAAAGTAGCCAGTAGCAACAAAATCAAACAAAATACCCCTGCTATGAGCTTACCTTGAATCGTTTTTAACATCGTGACCTCAAAAAACTCCTGTTAGGTGATGATAGGCATTGTTTCCCAAGCTCGCTGATGCAGTAGTTCACAACCACTGTCAGTGATGAGAATGTTTTCTTCATGAATCATCATTTTGCCAGAAGCGAACGTCATACCAGGCTCTAATGTCAAGATCATACCTGGTTGCAAAACGACATCTCCATTGGGAACATTCGAAGGCCATTCTGTCAGTTGCATTCCGAGCCCATGCCCCATTCTTCCTACCTCATTGCCTAAGGCTCCTCCCTTTTCCAACACAGACCACATGGCTTGCCAGACATCACCTGTCGTTCGGCCTGGTTCAGCCGCTTTTAGGCCTGCTTCAGTAGATTGAAAAACGGTGTCATAGGCAGCATGCAGTAATGAATCGACCTGACCAAATGCATAGTTTCGGTCAAAGTCACTGAAGTAACCATCAAAGTTCGCTCCAGTATCAATGATCAACACATCTCCTTCATTCAGAGTTCGATCCGTTGGCCCCATGATAATGTTGTCATATCCACCTGCTCCCGATGCTGCAATCAGATAGGGACAGGCATCGGCGCCCAGGCGTAGCATTTCCAAATGCATCGATTTGCAAGCTTCTCGCTCTGTCATTCCAAGGGATAAGTGATTTCTCAGATACTCAAAACCAGCGGCAGTCACATGGCAAACAAAACGGATTTTTTCAATTTCTGCCGGAGATTTAATGATCCGAAGATCACGTATAATTTTGGCAACATCGACCATATCGTAGTGAACGAGCAGGTTTTGCAGGGTGGAAAAATTGGTTGCGGGCATACGGAGGTGTGTTTCTGGTCCGAGCATGGCTCCAATACACTTATGTTGGACAGCAACCTCTGCCAATGTTTGATAGAGCAAGGAGATTCCATCATCTTCAGGACGTGGTGATGGCCAGCTACGAACATCATCAATCCAGGTTTGTTCAAACCCTGCCACACCAATCTCCGGCACGACAGCAATGGGATGCCCTTTTAAAGGGACTACTAAAAACCAAGGCCGGGTTGGACTTTCCCAGAACTGGGATTTGAACCCACTGAAGTACCGAAACTCAGGCTCTGTTGTGAAAAAAACCGCATCAATCTTCTGCCTGGCCATCTGTTGCTGTAAATTTTGTGTGCGCTGTTCAAATTCAGCCTGTTTAAAACCTCGCGGAGGTGCAATAAGAGAGTTTATCATTTTTAATCTCTATGTTTTGATGTCTACAAAAGGGTTATGTCATATTTAATTTAAGAACAGATCCCGAAGAAACAGAGCAATTCCAGGAAAAAAGATTAATAATCCTGACATAAAAAACAGGATCAAAATGAAAGCAGGGGTTCCTTTGATCACTTGCATGTAAGGCTTATTAAAAATTGCGATTGCAGTAAAAATATCACAACCAAATGGAGGCGTTGCTGAACCAATGGCCATCTGCAACGTCACCACCACTCCTACTAAAACAGGGTCTAATCCCGCAGCGTTGGCGATGGGCATAAAAATTGGGGTGAGGATCAACAAAACCACAATAGAATCGACAAACATGCAACCGATGAAGAAAGCGAGCGCGATCACAAAGAGCACAAATTCTGGAGAACTGTCCGCCAAATTGAGAGGAGCCAGCAGTTCCTGAGGAATTTGCTCAAACGAAATATACCATGAGAAGGCTTGCCCAATTCCGACTAGAATGAAGACCACAGCTGTGATCAGTCCCGTGCTCAACGCTGTCTCCAGGAGGTCTGAAAACTTGAGTTCTTTGTAGATAACACATTCAAGCAGAACCGCATAAAGAACTGAAAAGGAAGCAGCTTCTGTTGGAGTGACCATGCCTGAATAAATTCCTCCAACAATGAGTGCCGGAAAGCCAAGAGGAAGAATCGCTTTTTTCAAAGCCTGAATTTTCTGAGCAAAGTCTGTTTTCTCGACCAGAGTGATACGGGATCCCTGAGAGACACTGTAGATATAGCTGTAGAATGAAAAGAATATTGCTAAAACCACTCCTGGTCCAATCCCTGCAATAAACAACTCTCCGACACTGGCATTGGCCAGAGTGCCATAGATAATCAAACCAATACTGGGAGGAATTAAAAAAGCAATGTCACTGGCATTGATGATGAGTGCCATCACAAAGCTATCTTTATAACCCGCTTTTAATAATTTAGGGCGCATGATTTGTCCGATAGAAACGACAGTGGCCTGAGTGGAACCTGAAACCGAACCAAATAAGGTACAACTGATACAGGTTGTGATGGGAAGACCGCCCCGAAGGTGTCCTACAAACGCCTCAATGAGGCCCAGCAAATTGTTGGCAGTATGCCCCCTGGTCATAATGTCAGCTGCCAAAATAAACATGGGAACTGCAATCAACGCATTGGGCGAAATGCCGGTGATCATTTGCTGGATGATCACCTGAGTGTCTACATCTGAAAAATGCACGAGACCAATCAAACTTCCAATTGCCAGAGGAACGATCATTGGAAAGCTGAGAAAGAGTAAAATCACCATTACTCCGACTAGAGTGAAAGCCATCACATAGATGTCGGGTTCCCCCGCAATCATGCCAGAAAAGAATTGTATTAGAGTATCCATGTTACCCTGTTGGGTTTGTGTTTTCTTGAGTTTCGATGACATCATAAGAGAGATAAATCTCTTGATGCATCAGATTCAGAATAAAGCTAATAAAAAACTGGATTCCTGCAATTAAAAACCCTACAGGGACAATGGAATAGATGATGTAAACAGGAAACTGCAAGGCTGGGCTCAAGCGATTGAGGCTTTGTAAGTTCATCACATAGAAGTAAGCTTCATAAGCCAGAAAAAACATTAATAAAGATGTGGTGATGGCGATAAAAGTATTGATGACTTTTTTGGCTTTGTAACTTAAATAGTCATAAACCGCTGTCATACGGATGTTACGGCCTTTTCTGACCGCATAAGCAAATCCGATAAAAGTTACCGCAACAATGAGAAATTGGTTCAACTCTTCTGCGAAAAAAATACTTTTATTAAAAAAGTATCGTCCCATGGCGTTTGCTGTTGAATTGACTGTCATTGCTATAATTGAAAAGCAAACAATGAACTTTTCTATTTTTTCGGTAACCCGATTAATATAATCTAGTATAGTTTTCATGAAATTTGCCCCCAAGAGCCACTACCAGGATAGTGGAATTTTTCAATATCGTTACCGCGTTTTCAGCAGAATGGCATAACAGAATTTTAAAGAAGCGTTGTAATCAGGGGCTCTCTGTATTGACACAGCTCGAAATTGCTATCATTTGTCATGAGGCCCCTTGTGGGTAGAAGAAAAGAATTATTTCTGTGCTATTGCGGCAGTTTCTGCCTCTACTTCTTGAATCAAGCTTTCTAAGATTAATTGTGCACCCTTTCGAGCCTTCGCTTTTTGAGCACTGGGATAAGCATTTTCGACAACTGTGTAAAAGGTTTCATGTAATGATTTACTCAGTTCTTTAAAGCGATTTCTCTCCTCTTCATTCAATCGTATCACCTTCATATCAGGGCGTTCTTTCAAGATTTTTGCCATATTTTCCTGGTTGATCTTGAGCTGATAATCATAAGCTGCTTCATTTGCTGCTTGAATCGCTTTTTTGATCATCTCTTGTGTCTTTGGAGACTGCTTCTGGAACCACTTGCTATTGGTCGAAACGGTGCCTACATAGGGTTGCTGTCCTGGAAACATTAGATAATCCTGCACTTCATGCCATTTGGCATTGTAGATAAAATAAATGGGGTTCACCATGCCATCAATTGTTTTTAGCTGTAGAGAACCGTAAACTTCTCCCCAGGAAAGTGGAGTAGGCGTCGCACCAAATGTCTTATAGGTTTCCACCGGAATGGTCGAAGTAAAGGTTCGAATCTTTTGATTGGCAAAATCTTCGGGGGTTCTGATGGCCTTATTCGCTCCCCACACCATTTCTCCTTCAGACAGCATGGCCAGCAGTTTCAAGTTCACCTTTTCGAATTTATCAGACAGCTGGTTATAGATTGTTTTACTGCCCGTCAAAATTCTGTAAACGACTTCTTCGTTGGTGCCAAGCACGTAAGGAAGACTAATGGCTTGCACCTCTGGCACATACGAACCTAAATGCCCGGTACCAACAGAAACGAACTGAATGGTCCCCTTCGCTGCCAATTCGACAATGTCATTTTCTGTTCCCAGTTGGCCATAATAGTAAATCCTGACCCGAATATCGCCACCCGATTCTTTCTTAATCACTTCTGCAAATTTCTGTGCATAGATATCCTGTACATCTTGCTTGTCCTCCTCAGAAGCAAATTTCCAGGTTTCAGCGTGAGCAGCAAAGGTGACTCCAATTGTCAAAAGAATGGCTGTGATGAACTTTTTCATATTACTCTCCTCTTATCTATTGTTAATAATGTGGTGATTTGATTGGACTAATCCAATCGATCACACGCTAATTGTACCCAATATTGGGCTCCTTTTTCCAGAATCGAATCATTAAAATCATACTCTGGGTTATGTAAGGCACATCCCCCGATAACTTCGATCCCATTCCCCAACAACGCATAACAACCATTTTTCACCCGGAGCATACTGGAAAAGTCTTCTGAAATCGTGAACGGTTCACAATTACCATTGACATTTTCCTGACCAAGGACCTTTTCTGCTGCTTGTATCGCATATTGGGTTTCATTAACACTGTTGACTGTGGGGTAAAAAGTATTGACAAACTGGAACTTGTAATCTACCCCAGATGCCTGGCAGATTCCGTTTACAATGCGCTCCATGCTTGCCTCTATTTTTACCAGCGAATCTTCCGTAAAACAGCGACAATCACCTTTGATTGTCACTTGAGAAGGAATCACATTCACAGTGCCGTTTGTGATGAATTCTGTGGCAGAGACCACTGCGGATTCATGAATCGTATTTAGGTTCCGTGAAACAATCGTTTGCAGAGCTAAGATGACTTGAGCCCCTACCACTAAAGGGTCTGTGCTCATATGGGGTAAAGCGGCATGACCGCCTGTCCCCTGGATAATAATCTCAAAACTGCTTTCACTTGCCATGAGAGAACCGGGACGTACAGAAAAACTCCCGGCAGGTAATCCAGGCAGGTTGTGCAGACCATAAACAGCATCGATCTGAAAACGTTCAAAGAGTCCATCGTCAATCATTGCCTGGGCTCCCTTGCCATGCTCCTCATCGGGTTGAAAGATAAAATAAATAGTCCCATTGAAGTTTCTATGTTGAGCCAAATGACAGGCTGCTCCTAAAAGCATGGAGCAGTGGCCATCATGACCACAAGCGTGCATTTTTCCTTCATGTTGTGAACGGTGATCAAAATGATTGAGTTCCTGGATGTACAAGGCATCCATATCCGCACGAAAGCCGATGCTTGCCTGGCTTTCACCATTGCGGAGAATGCCGACCAGACCGATTTGGCCAATACCACGGACTACTTCAATGCCAAAGCTTTGTAAGTGTTCCGCAATGAAATCAGCCGTCTTCTGAAGCTCGAAACCGCACTCAGGAAAACGATGAATCTGGTGTCGCCATTCGATCATTTGGGCGATCAGTTGTTTATTGATAGGTGGCATAGTTAATATTTGTCGTGTAATAATAAGTACTTAGTACCCAAGTTCTGGTTGTTGATGAAAGACTTATTTTAAATGTTTTTGCTTTGGCTTAGAACAGGGTTCAACGTTTCTCTCAGGTATTGAGAATATACTTCAATCCATTGCAGAACACCTTTTTGAGTCTTCAACTCCGGATGCACTATACTGCAAGCTTCTAACGTTTTTACCTGTAACTGCAAGAATTCCGTGTTATTCATTTTTACCTCCTCTTGTCCCATTTTTTCTACACCAACAAAAATCTGTCGGAAGTGTTGTGAATCAAATAATCCCTTTGAATAAAGAGCCAAAACCCGTCACTGGGGCTAAATAATTGACCAATTGTAAACTGTGCCAGACTAATGCCTGATTGCTGCTGACAACAGGTTTGCACAAACGCTGCTCAATTTGTTCAATTACCAGGGAAACACGAAGTGCTGTACAGGAAACAAAGAGGATATCTGCATCAGGATCACAAATTTCTAATGCCGCATCCGCTATACTCTGAGGAGAGATGAAAGTCATCGCCGTATCATCTTCAAATCCAAACCCTGCGATATTCAATATCTCATACTCATTGTTTTCAAACTGCATTGCCACTTCTTGATTGACCGCTTCCGTATAAGGTGTGAGAATTGAGAGGCGCTTTGCTCCCAATTTTTTGAAAGCTGCAAAAGCTGCTGTGAGAGGATTGCTCACAGGAACTCCAGGACGACTTTGATGAATCAATTCGGTGATCCGCTCACTGCCAATCGCAACTGTTCCGGAAGTACATGCATAGATAATCGCATTCAAATCCGTCCCTGGTAGAATAGCATCAGCAGCAGCACTGATTCCTGGAGCCATTGAGCGCAGATTCTCAATTGTCAGCGGATTGATATTGCGCACTCTATTGGTGAAAATTTCGACCCCTTGAGGATAGATTCGACGCAGATCTTGTTCTATATTGAAATCCGTCGCCAGCGCAATGACACCAATCTTTCCTGATGGAGCCAGCTCATCCAGAGGGTGCTTAGGTTTGATGGTTTCAATGCTTGTCATCATCTCCTCCTTGAAGAGTGTAATCTTTACCTACTAATTGCTGGTACAACTCAGGATCTGTCGCCCCCTCAGTTCCGATCACCAGGATTTTGCTATGTGCATCTAAATTTAAAACGGCGGAATATTCAGGAGAATTTCGTGCTAACACAGCGGCAGCCAACCCCGTTACAGCAGATTCCCCTGCTTCAATTTTATATTCCTTGGCAAGCAGACGCATTGTGACAGGAACTGCTTCTTCACTGAGAGTCATGAAATCATCAGCACCATCGGCTAAGATCTGCCAAGCGAGAAGAGAAACTTCACCACAAGCCAAACCGGCCATGAGAGTATCCAAATTCCCTTCGACTGTCACAGGAGTACCTGCTTTTGCACTCAGTTGTAAACAATTTGCTTGTTCGGGCTCAACGACTATCATGCGAGGACGTTGATTTTCCCAAAGATCCCAAAAATAGCCACACATCACAGACGC
>JANQHV010000029.1 GCA_028282505.1 SAR324 cluster bacterium
GTGCTTTTTCAATCTCTTCCAACCATGCTTCCCCCGGTTGAATGCGCTGATCATCCCAGGCATCAATCTCCGTTTTGCGGATCAGCGGATTTAAGTGGACTTTGAGAGCATCAAGATACTTTTTGTCATTTTGACAGTAAGAAATAAAAATGGTGTGCCTGATCTGATTTACTTTTTCGCTATCAGCCGCAGAACGAATTTCCGATGGTAAAAATTCAGGATAGAAAATAAAACGCAATCGAATTTGGTCATTCTCCTGCAAAGAAACATAACCGTAATTTACCAAAAAGCGAAGAGCGTCTTCCAAGGTTTCCAGCAATTTTTTATCCCCAGATGCAATTGCGTCTAGAGAAGTCATCCCATCGGCCTCAATAACTTTTTTGAGCAAAAACTGCTGATCTTTTGTCAATTTGGCATGGTCATCTTCAATAATTTTTCGCAAGTTAATGTCACGAGTCAGACGCTCATAGCAACTACGCAAGATTTGAGAATTGGCACGACGCCCATCATGTCTTGTTTTTTCGGCAATTTGGATACCCAATTCATGTAAAATCAACGTGTGACCACCCGACCAAATGACGGCTTCGTTCACAACCTTTTCTGCCAGCTTAGAAGGCCAGCCACCCGTTTGCTCACATCGAAGAAGGGCTTTGGCTTCATTCATTTCCAATGGAGAAAGAGGCATCCAGTGAAACGTGTTAAGAAAGGAACTGACTAGCTCAGATTGATGATCATACAGTGCGGAGAGAAGTTGTGTTGCTGAAAGAACAAAGCGAAACCCACGGAGATGACTCAACCGAGCCCTTAGTTTGTTGAGAATACCAGGATCATTCTTTTCGATCTCAATCAATATTTCCGCTTCATCCCAGAGAAAGATGACCTGACGTCCCTCATCAACTACATCAGATACCAATTGATAAAAACATTCCGCTGGATGATCAAGCGGAAAGTCATTCATCCGAATATTATGTTTTTTAAGCAATCGACTATGACTCAATAAAAAAGTTTCGAACAATCCCTTTCCGGAAAATTCCTCAAGGGTGGTCAATTCAAGAAAAAGAGGAAGCCATTTACGTTTTTCAGCCTCTACTTCCAGTTGGAAAAGTAATGATGTTTTTCCAATTCTTCTTTGACCACAAACCCATGTCCATCCTCCATCAATAATCGTTTTTAACTGCATCTCTCGATTGTAAAAAGACTCTTTTCTGGCTGCTCCGCCTGGTAAATAATGAATCATGTCTGTTCCTCTGCTGTTTTGTTTCTTGATGCATATTGAGATAAATCAAGAGAATTATACACGTCTTGCTCTGTAATGCGTGTTGTCAATTTGGCACAATTGTATTTGTAGTGGAGCACATCGGCACAAATTGTCTGAATGTCCAGAGGCATGCCCTGGGAGCGTCCAATAATCAGTTCGACAGCATCTTCGTCAAATTGAAATAATCCACGAACTGGATCTACAATCAACTTCTTAGCTTCCGAGGGTCTCAAAGGCTCCACTTCGATTTCTTTCAAAACATTCCACCAAGGGCTGATCTCATCACGATCATGGTTCTTGTAGATATTCTTCCCGCTCAACACAATCTTGAATTGGGGCTCTCTTACCAAAAGAGCACGTAACTTCAATAAGGTATCATAGTCCTTCATCAAAAGAATTTCGTCTATCTGAAAAACGATCACGGGTGTCTGTTCCTGGAATTTTTCTTTAAGGTAATCAAGGACCTGTTCCAGATCATCTTTAAAATGGATATGTTTATAGTGTTCACCGGACTCGATTTGTTGATACTGGAGTTCCTGGAGCACATTAGATGGAGCCTTATACTCTTGAGCAAGTTGGATTAAATGTTCTCCAAGAAAATGGAAAAAATACTTTTCCCTGGGTATCTTCAATAATTGTAGATCTAGGAAGATAGGCAAGAAAACATATTTGGAACTTGCCAGAGATTTTAACAAATTTTGCAGTTGAAGCTGGATAGAGGTTTTGCCAATGCGAAACTTCCCTACTAGAGCATAGTTAGTGGTGGGGATAGAGTCCTGGAGTTTTCTTAGTAGGTCCCCCCGGCCAAAAAACTGGGACGGTTCCTGGATCGCCTCACCCTGAATATAGGGTATTTCCTGTTCACGGAGACGACGAGCTTGATTTCTTCGCTTTTGAAAATACCACCCCAGACCAATCATCATGCATAAAAACACCAAAAAGAGAATGCCTATCCTTAATATACGATAAAGAGTGGAGGGTGCCTGAGGAAGAGGAAAAGTAGTCCTATATTCGATAGATGGATTATTTCTGGACTTGATTCGAGCAATCATGTAGTGGGAACCAGTATCCGTCCAAATATCCCGCAACCAGCCCCAGGAATGTTTAGATGGAGATTGGTCAATCCCATCAATTCTGTATTCTACATCCCATAGCTTGATATCCTCCAGAGATGGATTAAGACTTTCTATCTTGAGCTGTCCATAGTACCAGAAGAAAAAATATGATTTAATGGTAAGCTGGGGATGAATATAAGCTGCTGGATTCCAGACAGACCAGTTCTCATTTTTATCCTCGATCAGAACCCTGGATGGTTGACCATTCACAGATGGTCCTAATATTGCGTTTTTTTTATACTGAAATAGAAAAGATTCACTATTGACTAATCTATTTCCGTTTTTACCTCTTGTCAGACGAGTGAGTGCATTTTCTGTGAGAATCCAGGCGTTTTTAGCATCTTCACTGACACGGATTGCTGTGATTTTACCAGCAGGAAGCCCTTGTTCTTCAGTTAAGGTGAAGACAGGTTTTTCTGCTTTTACCGAGCCATCAGAAATGGTGATTAACTGCAAGACAACAAGACCTGCTTTTGAGCCTAACCAAAGCTCTTTTGTGGCTTCATGCCACCTTAAAGCAGTGATGTCATTGTTCAGCAGCAAAGAATCCTGATCAATATAAGCCCATTTCTGGTTTTCCCAATCGTTACTTAACCAACGAACCAATGAAATTCCTTTGTCTGTGGCCAAAGCTAGAGTCAGTGCATCATCTAGTAAAAACAGAGAGGCTTTTCGTACTTCCGTTCCTGAAATACCGACTGTATTTTGGGGAGGAAAAAATCGCCAGTAACCGGCATGATCTTTTTGAACCCTGCAAAGCCCTGCTTGCGTAAAAGCAACAGCTTCTTTATCACTGAGGGAAATCACGGCTTCGACTTTATTGGATGGTAACCCGTCTCGTTCATTAAAAGGTATCCAGGATTCCACTGTCGCCGGGTTTTTAAAATCGTATCGCCATAAACCATCTTGTGGGGTGGCCAACCAGACTCCCTTGTTGTCAACCGAAAAATCTATTTTTTCTTCTGGTATCGAAGATGATGGCTCTTCTTTTGTAGATTTTTCTATCGTTGTCACGGGCAAAGAAATCTCTTTTACTGCTTCACTACCTGTTTTATAACTCCAAATATGTTGATTACCAAGTAGATAAATCTTCTTATTTTTTTTATCTTCCTTAAACCAATGCAATTCATGTATTTTTTCTGCTAACTCAATCTTTTGCAGGATAGGATTCTCTCCAATCTTTAAAAGGGATATAGTTCCATTATCGTGAAGCAGTAATACCTGAGAATCAGAAAGTCGCAAATGTTGTCCCCAAGGCTTACTCTCCGCATCCAGTTGGTTTACTTTTAGAGCATTAGTATTTTCATCCCATTTTACATGGTACAAATTGAATCGAGGACCACTAAGGTTATCTTCCCAAGAAAATTCTCTTGTAGCCAGAATAACAAACTCAGATGTGTTTAAAACAACCATGGACCTGAAAAAACCAGGAAGATAGTCGGCAACCTTTCGGTATGGGATAAGCTTATTATTATGAAGAGTATAGATGTGGGGACGATTTCCACCAATTAATATTTTTTTAGTCGCTGTTTCGGCAAGCACATCAATATTGAAATCAACCTCAGCAACAAGTTTGAATTGATCATTCTCCGACGATCCTTGCCACAGGCTGCTTCGGTAATCACCCAAGGCAGCGGCAACAAGAATTTGCCCGTTGCTCTTCACCAAAAGGGTCATATCTTCAACGGTTTTTTGAGACTGCCCCGGTAACGGTAAAATAATCTGCTTTACTGTCAATTCATCACCGCTATGAGTCAATTTCACCAGCCCATGGTCAGTGGCTACGAATAAGGTGTTTTCAACAGATTCCATATCCCTGATGTAAAGATCTATTTTCGATTTTTCTAAATAATTATTGGTTTTGCCGGTCAGTTCTTTGTCTAAATAAGCCAGTGTATTTTTTCCACCGATCCACACCAATTCTTCACCACCTTGCTTTGTGGGAAATTTTGCCAAAGTATATCCTGGAAGATCTGATATTTTATAAGGGGGCTTTCCCTCCTCAATACTCCACAGACCTCCATCCTGACTGGAAACCAGGATCTTAGAGGAATATTCCAGAATAGCATTAATATTTTGATTTCGAAGTTCTGGAATGGCAGTTAACTTTTGTTGTCCCTTCTCCATAACAAACAAATCTTTTCCACCTATCCAAAGATTGCCTTTTTTATCACGCATCAAGGCATTATCCCCTCCCGCAGCATTCTCTGGCCTGAATGTAGCAGGATAAATTGTTATTTTTCTATTTACATTCTCTTCAGATAAATGAAATACATCATGTATGAGATTGTTTCCAGCCACTGTAATACCGCCACCATTATTGTCAGGTAATAATCCTAAAATCTCTATTTTTTTTGAAGAGGACAGTGTTCGTTCCCAGGAATTTTTTTTCTTTTGCCATAAACTATATGCTCCCAGAAAGAATATATTTTCAACATCCTCTATTGGATCGTGAAATGTTGTCAAATTGTAAAATAGATTTGAGTCAGATTGAGGAATTATGTGGTGTACTGAAAAATCCTTATCAACTTGAAGGATATTACCGCCATTCAAGGCAAATAATTTTTCTTCCCTAAAAGCTGAAACGACTACAGAAATAAATTTAAAATCAGGTATATGGGTGAGCTTATTTAGGACTGAATCTTTTTGTTTATTAAATCGATTGCTATAAAAAATTGTACCTGTGTTTTCATAAACAGGTGAGGCTATGATCTCGTTTTTCAGGTTAGCCAGCAACTGATAAGCGGGTCCTCTTTGTCTAAGCACGATTTCTCCACTTTTCTTTTTTGCCAACGAGTCCCATTGTGTAATTTTCTCACCTTTAAAACTTTCTAACTCACCTTTAGTACTTTCTAATAATCCAGAGGAGATGGTTCGATTTCTTATTTCCAACATTTGAGAATCTACTTGGAAAGGTATTATTTCTTTATTATCTAATTTATATATATTTCTTTCTGTCTGGATAAAGGTCGGATTGTCTCCTAAAATATTCAACACATTTTCATTTGAAAGTTGCCATGTATTTTGATCATTTACGTCATTTTTTTCATATAATCGGAGTAGACCTTTTTCTTCCTTTACCAAAATATCTCCTCCAATAGTGAAATCCGCTAAGATGCTTGATGCTTCTTTCTCAGTATTGAAATTCCCAACGATACCTTCTGAAGATTGAAATATATCAGTAATAGAGTCGGACACTTTAATATAGTTTTCAAACTCAGTGGAAGCAACGGTCCAACCGATATTTTTATCTATATCTGACATGAGCAGCCCCCTATTTTCAGTTCCCAACCAGAGACGTCCGTTGGGTTCTTCAGCAATGACTTTAGCTTTGACTCCCGAAGGGAGCTTGAGATGGAGTAACTGCTTTCCATTAACAGGGTTTAATAGCCACAAGTTTTCTTTGTTTCTGAGCCATACTCCGGTTCCATCACGATTTAGGGAGAGGAAGCCATCGGTATTATCGCCATCACTAAGATTGGGTAAAGGCTGGAATTGTCCTGATCGGTTTTGTCTCAATAACTGGTCTTTGGTCAAAACCAACGTTGCTTGACCAAACTGCTCAACATCAAGTGGTGATAAAATGGAAGCTTCTTGTAGAATTATTTCGGAAATGTTCTCATGCTCTTTCGGAAGCTGACATTGTTTCCATTGGCGATTTGGAACCTGGCAAAATACCCAACTTTCACTTCCTGGTAATAAACGGCGAATGCGTGTATTGGTAGGATAAGTAATCGAAGGGGCTTTAGCTGGTAAGCCATTGGGATGCAGTGTCAGTCTGCCAATTTGGGAATTGTGATAGGGAGGTGAAATTAAAAACAGAATATCACCTGCATGTTTGAAGATTGAAGTGACAGCGCCCTGTGTACCTTCGATAAGAACTGGGAAAATGTCTTCAGAGGGAGCCAAGTCATCAAACCAGACCAATCCATCCTTTGTTCCGGCAAAGACTCCTCTTGCTGTTGGGATCACCACAAAAACCTGATCGTGGGGCAGTCCATTTTTGCGGGTGAAATGACGAAATTTTCCATCTGAAAGCCGACTCAAACCTCTGTTGGTAGCTACCCAGAGGGCACTCGAAGGACCAATGGTCAGATCCTGGATTTCATCGCTCACCGGGCCAAGTTTTCCAGAACTAGAAATTCGCATCCAGGCAATTTGTACCTCTTTGGGAGTCTCATCCCTGATTCCCTGTATAACAGAGACTTCTTTTTCATCACTTTCTGTCTTGGTTGTAGCATTGTCTGGAGGATTAGCAAATAACACAAAGGGTAAGACAAAAAAGAATAGAGTCAGTATCCATATTAGGAAAAGATATTTTCTCATTTCATCCACAACAATCCATATATTTGTGAGACAGGAGTGTATTCACAACGATGGTATCTAGGAGAAACTTTATAAAAATCACATGGGGGAGTCAATAAATAAAATATTGATGGAATTTTTCGATTTGAAAAATACGGCTTTTGGAAAGAAAAATGGAGGACTGGGAGAAAGAAAAATCAAGCCGTTTGTTTTCTTTCTTCTTCGAAGCTGCGAATCACTCTGTAACTTTCAGGACCAAATAAGATTTCGTCGCAATTCAAACATTTTTCATAGGGGAGTTGGGGAATCAATCCTCGTTTAGGGTGATCAAAATCTTCAATTTTTCTTTCAATGGTTCCCCCACAGGTTGGGCACACTCTTTTATGTTTCATTGTGACCTCTTTGATGAAATCAAAACATAGAATTGGTCCGTATCAACTTTTCCTTTGGTATAAATTAGCTCATTATAGAGAGAACGACCTTCGATGATACAAAGTGTTTCTTTCACTCCTGTCCTGGGATTGTTGCTGTTAATCCGTTTATTGATCACTTGCGCATTTAAAATTGCGGCAAAAACATCTGTTTCATTCAATCCATCCTCATACATTTCTAATTCGGCCTTGAGTGTAAATCGGACATCCCCCTGGAGGATTAATTGTTTTATTTTAACAAGTGTATGATCTCTCATTTCAGCATACCATGTCATCTATGAACGTTATCCTCCTTGATTCAATACTTAGAATACACGACCAATGGTTGAGAAGCAAGTAAGGAAAATTCTCATTTGCTTCACATTTTTATTGGTTATTTTTGAAAAAATGGCATACGATAATTATTGAATGTCATGATGGAGCGAATGATGGGAATTGCCGCATTGATAACGCTTGTGCTGCTCTTAACATGGGAGATTGAATCACCGTCTTCGGAACAAAAATTGTACCGGGTCGCTGTCATTGACCGCTTTTATCCAGGGGACTGGTACTTCATGACGGAGCAGGAGAAAAGAATCGAACTGCACTTTAACGGGGTGGTTGATGTGGACCGTGATAGGATTCGGGAGCCCTATTATCATGGAGACGTTGTTAGTCTTTTTTTGGCCCATCCTGATATTTCAGCCATTCCTTATCCCATGGAAAAAGGCATTCCATCCAAAAAAGAAATTCTGAGAAATCTGCGTTTGATTAAAAAGCAGGTCGAAACGGGCAAAAAGCTAGAAGCGGTACTGCTTGCCTGGGAATCGTCCACCCTGATCAGCGCCATCGAAAAACCGCTTCGCCTGGAAAATGCTGAAAAGTATAAAGCCCTCATCCAACAATGGGGAAGCACCTCGCAATCCTGGAATCTCAGCTATGAAATCATTGTAGCCCTGGAAGATCTAACCAATATGGGATTACAAGTGTATACCATCTCTGGGAATGCAGGCCCTGGGATGGTCAATACCTACTCATTTGCTAAAGGGGTGATAACAGTGGGAGCGACAGAACCAGATTTAGATCGCTTTGTTGCGGATAATGTTTTTGTCGACACACATGCTCCGGCTGCTTATATGTCACGGTTGGTGTTGGATTCCATGAAAAATCCGATTGGTTATGATATCAACAATGACCGCTGTGCTGATATTCCTATCGAAGACATTTCCAGTTATTCTCCCGAAAAAAATAAATACCCCTCCACTTCGCTGCGAGCCATTCGAGGGTCTTCTTTTGCTGCCCCTTCTGCCCTGAACCATTGGATGTATCAACAGTTTCCTGTTCCGTCCTGTCTTCCCGATTAGTTGGCTTTTCATTGATCCCCCTACCCTTTTCGGCCAGTTTCTTTTGCAAGAGTTTAGTTGGCTTACTGTTTATCCCCTCACCTGGACTCCGGGCGGCATTTATTTTCGGTCACCTGAAATTCCCTCCTTGCCAAGAAAGCGGGGCCGATCTTTGGTGAGGAGGGGGTTGGTGCTGTAACCTACAACCTCCCCTAACCCGCTTCCGCGGACGGCCTCCTTGCCAAGGAGGGGAAACCATTTTTGCACAATTGGTTGAAAATATTGCCAATCCCCTAATAAATTGTAGAAACTGTTGATTGATAAACAGAAAAATTCATGCTTCAAACACATATTGAGACTTGATGGTGGAAAATCCCATGGATTCATAGAACAGATGGGTATCCAGCCTTTTGGTGTTGCAGCGAACACGAAGATGCATATGGTTTTGTTGCGCCCATTGTTTGGCGTGTTCGACCAAGCTGCGCCCAATTCCTTGTCTACGGCAGTGTGGTGCGACAACCAGGCCTCCAATTTCAACAAAGGGAGCACAAGTAATACGATGGGCAATGAAAAGGTGAATCCAGCCTTGAATTTGATGATCCTTTTCAAAAACCCAGACGTAATTAAAATTGGTATTGAGCAAGTGATCTAAATTTTGTTCGGTTGCTGCTTGAGATTCTATTTCATAACCCAGGTGGAGAGACAGCTCATGTATTTCCTCTGAATCTCTTGCCATGGCAGCTCTGATTTGTGGTATGTTACTTTCCGACTCTGTCTTTTGTCTATGTTTTGGAATTAAAAAATGTCTCATGACACAACAATAAATGAAATTAGTATGATTATCCCCTCACCTAGGTCCCTGGGCGATGATCCGTTCCCCAGGAAGGGGGAAGTTGTTTTCACATGTATGACAAAAAGGCCAGTATTATGATCATGCTCCAAGTTATCAATTCTTGTCCTTGATCCATTGCCAGGAAGTCTCTTCTTTACCGTCTTTGAGTTGGATGCCAATTTCTTGAAGGCTGTCGCGGATATAATCCGAAGACTCATAATCTTTATTGTCACGAAAACGTTTTCTGAGGGTGATCACCAGTTGCATAATATCATCCAAATGTTCCCCAGATTTTGAGTCTTCTTCCAGTGTTTCTGGAATCAAACCGAGTATATCTCCTCCCAGAGTAGAAAATAAATATTCTGCATCGACGATAGCATCCAGACTGGGGGAGTTGTCATTCAATAAGGTATTGGCTTCTTTTGTCAAATCAAAGAGAACTGCCAGAGCTTGAGGTGTGGAAAAATCATCATCCATCGCCTGACAGAATTGCTGACGGTATTTTTGGAAGTACTGGTGTGTCGGTTTTGGGTTTTCCGGCAGCTTTTGTCGTAAGTCCCTCGTAACTTGGTGGAGTCGTTGCAACGATGCGTTCGTGGCAGACAAGGAAGCCGCGCTATAATCAACGACAGAACGATAGTGACTGGCTGCCACGAAATAGCGCACTGCGAGCGGCCCATATTGATCACAGGCATCTCTCAAGGTCACGAAATTTCCCAAAGCTTTGGCCATTTTTTGCCCATTGATCGTGAGCATGTTGCTATGTAGCCAATATTTAGCAAATGGTTGTTCCAGACAATCAGCTTGAGCGATTTCACAATCATGATGGGGAAACTTCAGGTCCATGCCCCCTCCATGAATGTCAAAAGACTTCCCCAAATATTTTGTACTCATCACCACGCACTCGGTATGCCAACCAGGATAGCCATAACCTTTCCAGGGGTCTTCCCAACGCATCAAATGTTCTGGTTCTGCATATTTCCATAAGGCAAAGTCGTTGGGATTGCGTTTTTCAGAACGGGTTTCCACACGAGTTCCACTCATCATTTCTTCAGGACTGCGGTTGGACAGTTTTCCATAATCTGCATATTTGGAGACATCAAAATAGATGGAGCCATTCACTTCATAGGCATATCCTTTTTCCACGAGCCTTTTGATGGCATCTAACTGCTCTGGGATATGACCGGTGGCTCTTGGGGTGATATCAGGTCGTTGCAATCCCAGTTCATCCATCGAATCGAGATAGCTCCGCGTATAATATTCAGCAATGGCCATCGGTTCTTGGTTGGCCTCACGGGCTTTTTTGAGAATTTTGTCTTCTCCTTCATCCTGATCTCCCACCAAATGCCCCACATCGGTTATATTCTGAACGTAAAAAGTTTTGTAACCACAAAATTGAAAATATCGTAAAATGATATCAAAGCTAATGTAGGTTTTTGCGTGCCCCAGGTGGGGTTCGCTGTAAACTGTTGGGCCACACACATACATAGACACATGGTCAGGGTGAACGGGAATGAATTCTTCTTTAGATTGAGAAAGAGAGTTGTATATTTTGATTGACATAGTAAATTACTGCAAATTGAAAATTTTTAAAAAGCTCGCATCTACAGTTGCAATTGTGTAGATTAAAAAATATTTGAATTCTGAGTTGACATCAATCCTTCATTTAACGTATTGAACGGGTATGATGGTTTATGAGTTGAAGAAAGGTTTCGTATGACGACAGTGATCTCATTTGCAAGTCAAAAAGGTGGAGTGGGTAAAACCACATCAGCAATCAATCTATCAACTGCGTTTTCTGTTGGCGGTTATCGTGTACTCATGATTGACCTGGATCCACAAGATTCTGTTCGTGCATCATTTGGAATCACTACCCCCAGCACACATGGCACCCGTGAACTGTATTGTGATCCTGCTGCAACACTTGAGGAACTGTGTACAAAAACTCATCACGAAAATCTAGATTTTATTGTATCCAATATTTCATTGATGGCACACGAACAGGAGGTGACCCAAGTGGCGGCCGATCAAAAATACCTCAAGCATTGGTTGCAAAAAGAGCTAAAGGGCAAGTATGATTTTGTCGTCATTGACTGTCCTCCATCCATGGGAACGCTCAGCATCAATGCGTTAGTTGCCTCTGACCTGGTCATCATTCCGCTTCAATGTGAAGCACTGGCCATGCAATCTTTGAAACGTTTCTTACGAACATTCCGAGAGTTACAAGCTCAGATTGACTCCAATCTACGGATTGCTGGAATTTTATTGACCATGTATGATCGAGGAGTTGAAGTACATCGAGTCATCTCTCAACAAGTGTATCAATACTTGCAAAATTCTGTTTTTCAAACCATTATTCCCAGGTGTGGAAACATCATTGAATCCAGTGCTGTGGGAAAATCGGTCATCGGCAGAAAAGTCTCCTCTGTCGGATCCACCGCTTATATTCGGTTAGCCAATGAAATTTTAGACCGTTTCAATCTCCGCTAATGGATCATTTCCAGTAATTGCAGACCTTTGGCATAGGCTTTCTGCTTGAAAGTAATGATCCGCTGGACAGCTTCCTCTACAGGAACCCATTCGAATGCATCAAACTCTGCTGGATGTTCTTCAAAAGAAATAGAGGTGGTTCCTTGATTGAGACGAACGAGGTACCAACGTTGTTGTTGTCCTTTGTATTTGAGTTTTTTTTTATTTGTTTTCTTCCATTTTTTGAACACCCATTTGGGAAATTTGTATTTGACTCGTTTTTTTGAAATTTTGAGAATCGTGACATCATTCGTTCCAATTTCCTCTTGTAATTCACGATAAAACGCTTCGTTTTCCGTTTCGCCCGCGTCAACTCCTCCCTGAGGAAATTGCCAACCCTCTTTTTCTACTCCGATACGGTGAAACATCAAAACTTTGTCTTGCTGCTCATTAGTAATGACAATACAAACGTTGGGCCGATACATGTCGTCTGAAGATTGTGCGAATCAGTCATTGTCTCGTGGACAAGAGAACTTGGTACTTTTTTTCAAAACACTTATTATTCTAGAGAGTGCATTAATCAACAAGGCAAAAATGAGGACAAGATGAGTGCGAATATGGATCAAGCCATTCATGCCGCAGCAGAGGCAATATCAGGTGCAGATGCCATCTTAATTGGTGCAGGTGCGGGGATGGGGGTCGATTCCGGACTACCTGATTTCAGAGGCAAAGAAGGATTTTGGCGGGCCTATCCTATTTTTCAAAAGTTAGGTTATTCTTTTGAAGAAATGGCCAATCCCGCCTGGTTTGAGCAAGATCCTCCCTTGGCATGGGGCTTTTATGGACATCGCCTCAATCTGTATCGTTCCACAGAGCCTCACATGGGGTATACAATGTTAAAAACGTGGGGAGAACAAAAAAGCGGTGGGGTTTTTGTCTTTACCTCCAATGTCGATGGGCAGTTTCAAAAAGCAGGGTTCCCAGAATCCAGCATTTATGAATGCCATGGTTCCATCCACCATTTGCAATGCATTGGACCATGCAGTAATGCAGTTTGGAATAATATGGATACAAAAGTGGAAATTGATGAAGCAACGCTAAATGCTCAGCCACCTCTTCCCCGTTGTCCCCGTTGTGGCAAACTGGCACGGCCCAATATTCTGATGTTTGGGGACTGGTATTGGAACAGCAATCGGGCCTCTGAACAACAAACCCGTTATACGGCATGGTTGAAGAATTTACAGGGCAGGTCACTGGCCATTCTTGAATTTGGGGCAGGAAAAGCAGTGCCTACCGTCCGGCATCAATGTGAATCGGCTGCTAACAGCCTTCAGGCGACACTCATTCGTTTCAATCCAAGGGAATCAGAAGGGCCTCCGGGCACCATCTCCCTGCCAATTGGTGCATTAACAGCATTAGAGCAAATCGAAAACAATTTGAATTTGTAATCCAAGAAAATGTTTTCCTCAGATAAAGTTGCCTACTTCGACTACAATGCGACGGCAGTGCCCATTTTGCAGGGCGTAAATACTGATACGGTTGAAAAGTATTTTGGAAATCCTTCCAGTCCGCATCAATGTGGCCGAGACGCCAAGGAATTGCTGGAAACGTCACGCCTTCGTATTGCACAATCATTGGGAGTGCAACCGCAAGAAATTATCTTCACCAGTGGAGGCAGTGAAAGCAATAATACCATTTTGCGTCAATTGGCATTGCAGACAGACTCACAGCATTTAATCACTTCGCAAATTGAACACCCTTCCATCTTAGAAACCTGTCGAGTCTTGGAGCAGTTACCCAACATCGAAGTGACCTATCTGCCTGTTGATCAAAATGGAGTGATTGAACCCGATACCTTGAAAAAGGCTATTTGCCCGGAAACTACTTTAATTTCATTGATGGCCGCAAACAATGAAACGGGAGTGATCCAACCCATCGCAGACTTATCGGCAATTGCCCAGGAATATGACATTCCCTTACACACGGATTGTGTACAAGGAGTGGGTAAAATGTCAGTTGACTGGGGCAAATGGGGGGTTGCTTATGCAACCGCAACCGCACATAAATTTGGTGGTCCGCGAGGAGCCGGGCTGCTTTATGTCAAACAGGGAACTGCTTTGGAAGGCTTGATCACAGGTGGTAAACAAGAACGTGTTCGACGTGCCGGTACAGAAAATGTTGTGTTGATTCATGGTTTTGCGGAAAGTTTACAGTGGGCACTCGGACAACAGGATTCGATGAGAAAACGTGTACAGTCATTCAAAAAACAAATCATCAATCAGTTGGAAGCCAGTAATGGTTTTTTTCTCAATGGCAGGGTGAATTCCTGCTTGCCCAATACCTTGAATTTTGGATTTGAGGGCTTGAGTGCTGAAAGTTTACTGATTTCGCTGGATTTAGATCATATTGCGGTCTCTACAGGATCAGCCTGCTCTTCAGGGGCCATTGAAGCTAGTCATGTTCTGTTGGCAATGGGATTGAATCGTAAAAAAGCAAAATCCTGTTTGCGGATCAGCATGGGTTGGAATACAATACAACAGGAAGTGGATTATCTGATCGAGCGGATTCAATTTCATGTCAACCGGTTGTACCAAAAAAATGACGCTAAACTGTAGACCTTACCCCATCATTGGTTTTTTATTGACGCTGCTGAGCGTGTCCGGGGGATGTTCTTCCATTTTGGATAATTATTATCAGGATTGTAAAATGAATATTGAGCAAAGTCGTAAAGAAGCTCGAAAAATGGGACATTACAGCTACCGTTACGACGATTATATTGAATGTGTTCGTCCCTATAATTTACGAAAAGATATTGAGGAATGGCAGCCTCCCTCTTTACATTAACCTTCAGATTTCCTCTCCTGAGCGAGAGGGAAAAAAATAAAGTATTGTGCCAAATCAAGAAAGAAGCTATTTATGATCATGTCTAAGATCATCCAGTGTGTGATCCAGGCAATGAGAAAACATCAAATTAGCTTATAATTTAAGGAGATATCAATGAACATCTATGTAGGTAACCTACCGTACAAAGTATCCGACCAACAATTGCAAGAATTGTTTGAAAAATATGGAACAGTCACATCAGCTCGTGTCATCATGGATAAATTTTCAAACCGATCAAAAGGATTTGGATTTGTGGAAATGCCTGATAACAATGAAGCCAACGATGCCATCAGTGCCTTGGATCAAAAAGACTTCATGGGCCGCATTCTCAAGGTGAATGAATCACGTCCACGGGAAGGAGGACGTCGCCCAAGGGAACGCAAAAACTACTGATAGCGACAATAAATATGGAGCTTGATCTCCGCAGAAACAAGACAACTCGTTTGAGCCATGAGTGAGATTTTCTGTTAGCGATTGTGAAAAGGTTGTAATCTGAATGAAGGAAAGTCATGACGTTACTTATTTCGGGTTTGGTCGTATTCCTGGGTATTCACCTTTTGCCTTCTTTTTCTGGCATTAGAGCAGAATTGTTAGAAAAATATGGGGAAAAACGTTACAAAGGTCTTTATTCTTTAGTGGCGGCTATTGGATTGATTCTTATCATCATGGGTATGATTTACCGTGATTTTGTCCATCTATGGGTTCCTCCTGTTTGGGGAAGGCATGCCGCTATTGCCTTGATGCTTCCAGCCTTGATATTGTTAGGAGCAGCCAACGCACCAACCAATATCAAACGATTCACTCGTCACCCGATGCTCTGGGGAGTGACCTTGTGGGCCTGTGCTCATTTATTGGCCAATGGAGATTTAGCTTCGCTGATTTTGTTTGGTAGTTTTGGAATCTATTCTCTATTTGACATGTGGTCAGCCAATCGACGCGGTGCTGAAAAAAGTACCGAAATCTATCCAATTTCCAAAGACCTGAAGGTCATTGGGATGGGTGTTGTCGTTTATGTCGGATTGCTTTTGGCCCATCCTTATATCATTGGGGTTCCCGTGCTCATATTCTGATCGTGCGCACTTCATTTGTCATCGTGATATGGTTACGATACAATTGATGAAATGCAAGAAAAAATGACCTCTTATTTTGATGCTGGTGCTAAAGAAGTTTGGGTTTGTCACGAAGCAGGGAAAGTAGAATTTTATGATTCTCAGGGAAAAATCAACCCGTCTAAACTGGTGAAGGATTTTCCACAAACGATCCAATTATAAAACAGGTGGAGCTGATAAAGATTTTTAAAAAATCATAACTCCCGGATAAAGTTTTTGTAAGACAAGCGTCATGCATAATTTCAACAGATCTGTCATTTTTGCTAAAGTTTGTTCTTGAGAAACAGAATCATTATCTCCTTGTGCCCATAATTGATCAAACTGATCTCGATATTGCCCCAGTACTTGTTGAATGGTGTGTTGCCAGTGCTGCGAGCTATTGGTCTCTTTCCATTCTCCTCGACCTCTTCCATAGTGGGCCACTGCTAAATAACTCAATAATGCCAGTTGGACTTGCTCAAAGAAGTGATTTTTTGTCCAGCGAACAACGTTATTATTTCCTTGAATCAGATTGTAGCTTTTGGCCAGGAAATAGGTGCCTGTGCCTCCGCCAATCGCACCCAGAACAGCTCCTCCGAAAAAAGACAATCCTCCTGCCAAAAGATCAGTCACTAACCCAGCAGCAGCTCCAGTTGCTGCACCGCCAATCGCACTCCAAATGGATTCATTCACTTTTTCAGGAATTCTCAAATGGTTTTGGGTGAGAGATTGCGCTTTTTGCGTCGAATGTCCTTCCAATTGATGCAGGTGAATGAGCTGATTCGTCATGTCAATCATGCGTTGGGCCAGCCTTTCTGACATTTGTTGATGGGCTTGTTTCAATTCTTTTTTACGATCTCCATTCCCCAGTCCTAATTTATCCAGTAGCGATTCGTCAGAAACCGGCATAGCATCAAAAATAGATTCTGTCAGATGTTTGGCCAATTCCAGGATAGAAGAGTGGAAAACACGAAAATTCTCTTCTTTCCAAGCCGATTTTAAGCGTTCATAGACGGTTTGTTGTTCAAGAGGGAGTAAGGGGCCAATTGTGTTGAAGAGTTCTCCTTCTTGCACCCAACAACGTGTGAAAGCATCGAGGCTGATAATGGTTTTAATGAAAGAATAACCTTTGAGTTGATTATACCAGGTTTCTCGCTCCGTTGTTTCATCTTCTGATGATTGGGGCCCTCCTGTTTGATTCAATAAGAGGATGGTCGGTTTGTCAAGCCATCCTAAAATTTCCATTTCGATGGACAAATAAGGAAGCCAGGCCGGATCACTTTTAGCATCGGCCAGGTACAAAACAATATCAGCCGTTTCTTGAATATTTTTTATAGCCAGTTGGCTGCTCCAGAGAGTCGATTCTGTCCTGGAAGATACCGTTTGTGCTAAAAATGTTTCAATGGGAGAATTGGTGGCTTTCAAATCCTCGATCAATTGGGGAGAAATGAATCCGAATCCAGGAGTATCCCATAACACCAGACAATCCTCCTGAATTTCAAACATCGTGTAGGCTTCACATTGCTGAGTGACATGCTCACGGTCAAGCACATCTCCTACTTCTTGACGCAATAAGGTTCGGGCTAGCGTTGTTTTTCCAACATTGGTATGAGAGATAAGACTAAAATTTATTTGCATGTAAAGTCACTTGTCCTTTAGTTGTAACTCTCATGATAAATCCTTATATAAAATAGTAATATCAGTAATAGTATTACTCATGAAATATAGAATCAAGTTTTGAGGAAAACAGAAGACCTGCTTGGAGAGAATGAATTCTAAGTACAAGTCTTCACAATAAAGTACACAAATTCATAATCTTAATCTTGTTCTTACTCTTAATCCCTAAATTCCCAAAGATTTAAGATTAAGATTAGG
>JANQHV010000054.1 GCA_028282505.1 SAR324 cluster bacterium
AAGGGATCCCACTTGATGATTATCAAACCAACATTACCCCTCCACCAATTGATAAAAAACCATTAATACGCATAAAACAAAAAAGTAGTGGTGTTGAAAAACCTATAGTTGATCGTACTGAAACATTTGAACCAACTAAAAAAGACGAACCTAAATCCAGGTACTTGAAACTTGCTCACCAAGTTTACGAATCTCTTCGCGAAGGTAAGTTGACACGAAAAAACCTTCAAAAAATGTCAGATGACCATTTTGAGGGAACCCAAGCAGAGCGTAAGTATGAGCGCAAAGAAATGGATGATGCCCTTGAGATGGGGGTGAATCTTTATGTATTGTCTGAGAATCATCAATTTCCAAAAGATCCCGTTGAAGCGGTTAAGTTCATCAAGAAAAAAATCATTGAGCAAATTCCTGTACAAGGCAATAGGGATAAAAAACAAATAGCAAATCAACAGTTTTCAACCCCTCCACATCTTGGTTATGTTGCCGCCTGGGCAGCAAACATTAAAAGCAATGATACAATCACAGAGCCAAGTGCGGGGACAGGTAGCTTGGCTGTGCTTGCGAAAATCTTTAACCCTGACGGTATTCATGTCAATGAAATTGATGACAGACGAGCAATGATACTCGAAGAGCTTGGTTTTAAAGATTTGACAAAGGAAGATGCGGAGCAGCTCAACAATGTCGAAGCACTCAAAGAAAAATCTCCTTCTGTTATTGTTATGAATCCCCCTTTTTCAGCAGCAGGAAAGCGTGGTGTTCCCAATAGCAATAAGAATGGTGTAAGACACCTGGAACAAGCACTTGAGAAGCTAGAAGATAATGGAAGGCTTGTTGCAATCATGGGCAAGGGGATGAGTGATAAGTCCGTCCCTTTCAGGAAATGGTGGGATGAAATCAAGCAAAAGTATAATGTTCGTGCTAATGTAGGAGTGTCTGGCAAAAATTATTATAAATATGGGACTAGTTTTGATAATCGTTTAATCATCATTGATAAAACAGGAAAAACAGAAAAGCCAGTAGTCACAGGCAACGTGGAAAACGTTGAAGAATTAGTTCCCCTTTTAGAAGAGATACGCAATGACAGGGCACAAAAATCTACCAGAGATAACAGAAGCCAACAAACACCCACTCAATCAACTCGCCTTGAGACATCTGGAGAATCTGGAGGAAGCTCCATCGATGGGGAGTTTGTACATACTGGAGCTACTGGATCTGGTGACAGATCCATACGAACCAAAAAAACTGTTCAATCTAGGGAAAAATCTAAATCTGGTGAGGGACAATCTTCAGATGATGTACAATTCCCAACCAAAAAAAGTAATCCAAATACTGCTGAGTCATCCAGAGGATCTGGAAGAGCAGACGATCTTCGTGGAAGAACTGGAGCGGATGAATTTGAAGGAAATGAGCAACGAACTATTGGAGAACTTAGTGAACAGAATGAGCCAGCACGAGTAGAATCTAAAAAAAGACCAAAAAAACTCACCGATTCAATTTTTGAAGATTACACTCCTAAAAAACTTCATATCAGAGGGGCAAGAGCACACATGGAGCAGCTCGTAGAAAGTGCTGCTATGAGTGCGGTAGAGCTTCCTGATATTGATCCTTCCTTTAAATTAGCCTTACCAAGTTCAGTTATTACTGAAGGAAAACTAACAGCACCACAGCTTGAGACGGTAGTATATGCGGGAATGGCTCATGAAAAAATTCTACCAAATGGAGAGCGTAAAGGGTTTTTTCTTGGAGATGGAACCGGTGTAGGTAAGGGGCGCCAAATATCTGCTGTGATTTGGGATAATTGGCGAAAAGGCAGAAAAAGAGCTGTTTGGATTTCAGAAAAAGCCTCTTTATTCCATGATGCTAAACGTGATTTCAGTAAAAAAAATGGCATTGGATGGGATGAAAATGTTTTATTTAATTTTGAACGAATAAAAATCACCGATGAAATAGACCGTAATGACGGTGTTTTGTTTACAACTTATGACACCTTGAAATCGGAGAGGTACGAAGACAAGGGTAAAAAGAGTCTGCTTTCATCAAGGGTGGATCAAATTGTAGAATGGTTAGGTGAGGACTTTGATGGAGTGATCGCTTTTGATGAGTCCCATGCAATGGGGAATTCTACAGAACAAAGTGGCTCAAGGGGGTCAAAACCCCCTTCGAAACGTGCGCTTGCGGGAATGGCATTACAGCAGAGATTGCCTAAAGCTCGAGTCATGTATGTATCTGCAACAGGAGCAACAGAGGTAAGCAACCTTGCTTATGCTGAACGCTTAGGCTTGTGGGGATTAGGAACAGCCTTCAGTAACAAAAAAGACTTCATTGGTAGTATTGAAACAGATGGTATTGCTGCAATGGAAATTATTGCCAGAGATCTAAAATCTACAGGGTCTTATCTGGCGAGAAGCTTGAGTTATGATGGGGTTGGCTATAGCACGCTTGAGCATCCGCTGACAGCAGAACAAACAGAAATGTATGATACACTTTCTGAAGCATGGCAAATTATTCTAAATAACATTCATGATATTTCTGTATCATCAGGGATGGTCAAAAATAGTAGAGCCAGATCCCAAGCATATTCAATGTTTTGGTCATCCCATCAACGATTTTTCAATCAACTGATCACGGCACTACAACTTCCCTCTGTCATTAAGGCAATTGAAAAGGATATTGAAGATGGTCATTCTGTTGTCATTCAATTAGTTAACACTAATGAGGCCAATCAAGAAAAAGCAAAGCAAAATCTGGAAAACGATCAGACCTTGGAGGACTTAGACCTCACACCAAGGGAAATGGTGATGGGGTATTTGAAAGAAAATTTTCCGACAACAGCTTATGAAGAATATATCGATTCAAACGGACACAAAAAAACAAGAGTAGCGTTAGACTCCAAAGGGCGTGCTATACAAGATGCCAATGCCGTTAAGGCACGTGATAAAATGCTCAAAATGATTGGTGCTATGGATTTTCCAGAAAATCCTATTGATCAAATCATCAACAGGTTTCATCCTGATAATGTTGCGGAAATCACAGGCAGAAAGAGCCGGATCATTAAAGGGCATATCCACCCTAAGACCGGAGAGAGAGAAGCTTATGAAGAAAGGATGACTAAATCCTCTAAAGAAAGTGATGCAGATAAATTCATGAATGATGAAAAACGCATTCTGATTTTTTCTGACGCTGGAGGGACAGGAAGAAGTTACCATGCGGACAATCGAGTCAAAAACAAAAGGTTGCGTAAACATTATGTTATTCAACCAGGATGGAGAGCAGATAAAACTGTCCAAGGCATGGGCCGTACCCACAGAACAAATCAAGCACAACCCCCTATTTACATCTTAGTCACCACAGATTTAAAAGGGCAGAAACGATTTATTTCAACAGTAGCGAGAAGATTGCACCAACTGGGAGCATTAACAAAAGGACAAAGACAAGCCGGTTCTCAGGGGCTGTTCAACGCCTCTGATAATATGGAAAGCACAGAAGCTTCACAGGCATTAAGAGAGCTCTTCCATAATCTGCATAGTGGTGCAATAGAAATGGAAGGATTTACTTTCAATGAATTGAGTGATGCACTTGGTTATTCAGTGGTGGATGAATTTGGTAACAAGCGTTCTACTTTAGTCCCTGTTAATAGAGTAGAACCACCAGAAATGAGTCAGTTCTTAAACCGTGTTCTTTCCCTAAAAAAAGATCAACAAGGAAAGATTTTTAATCTTTTTGAAGAAACTCATGATGTTATCGTGAGAAATGCAATTGAAAATGGGACACTTGATATAGGTATAGAAAACATAAAAGGTGATAGCGTCAGAGTAATAAATCGAGAAATAGTCTACCAGCATGAATCTGCGATGCCGACAGAGCGTGTTACTCTTCAAGTAGAGAAACCGGCATCTGTAACAAATTTTAATGAATTACCTTCTTCTAATTTTATTCGATATGTCAAAAATAATAAAAGTGGCAAAGTGTGGGCTGTTTATCATGCCCCGAATAGAACCAGTCCACATACAGGTGGGATTGTCCGAATGAATAGTCTTCGCTCTGTGTCTAGTAGAATAACCAAACAAGAACATGATGATTGGTTTAAAAACGCAGAGACCATCAAAAAAAATGAGGCCAGAAAATTATGGAATCAAGAAATTAATGAGAGTCCTTCTGTTGTGATGCATGAGCACAATATATTGGTAGGTACGCTGCTGCCAATATGGGATAAGATTGTAGGAGCGGGAAGAGTATTGCAGGCAGTCACTGATGATGGAGAGCGATTTTTAGGTCGTGCAATTAAAAATCCAAATCATTTATCACAAACACTTAAAAACTTAGGTGTTGGTGCCACCACTAGTATTTCCCCAAAAGATGTTGCTAATGTGGTTTTAAATGGAGGAAAAATTGAGTTGGATAATGGATGGGCTATCAAAAGAGCAACTGTTAGTGGCGAAAAAAGAATCGAGGTTAAAAATGTCAAACTTTCAGATCACGAACATAAACTAGAGCCCCTGGGAGTGTTTGACGAAATCATTGCCAGCAGAACAAGATATTTTATCCCAACATCGCAAGCTGAAAATATTACCTCAGAGCTTTTCAAATACAACAAACCGGTTGATGTGATACAAGGAAAAGGAGGTTCTGAGGAACCATTATTTTCTCGATCACTGCCGAAATACAAAGGCTTTAAAAGTCGAAAGCTCCCGATTGAAAGAATCGAAAAAATCGTCAATGATTTCCAAGAAAATCAAAAAAGCATCCCCATTGAAATCGTTCAATCTGCTGCCGATCTGCCATTCCAAGCGGAATCTGATACAGAAGGGGCCTTTTACCAAGGTAAAGTCTATGTCGTTGCTGATAATATTCCGTCTTCTAAGCGACTCCAGCAGGTCTTAGCTCACGAGACGTTCGGACATGCCCAGCCTGAAAAAATCGGAGGACAGAAATACCAGCAGCTTCTTGACGAGATTGTCAGGGCCCGCCCGCTTGATGTCAATCGGGTGATGAAGCAGTTAAAATTAAAAGATAAACAAACTGCGGCCAAAGAATTGATTGCTCAAATCGCAGAAAACCCAAAGGCTTTTTCCCCTTCCCTCTTGCAACGAGTTTACCAGGCAGTGCGGAATCTCTTGAAAAAACTAGGGTTTGTGAGCAGTTTCAATGACTCCGATATCCAAGCTTTCCTCCGTGAAATGGCAAATGCCTCAATCACTGAACATTCAGTGAATCCAACAGCAAAACCATTGTTTTCCAGAGCATCAAAAAACACAGAAACAAAAATTCCGGCACAACAAAAGTCCATTGAAATTCTGAAGACGATCTACGACAAAGCGGCAGGCAGGCTGGCAGAAGCACGTCCGGCAATGCTGGCGGCAATGGGGCTGCGTCAAATCACCAGCACTTATAAAAATTTATTCGATAGAGAAGGCGGCTCCAATCCACTCAAGGACTACTCTAATCTGGTTGATGAGTTGAGTTCAGAGAAGATCAACCGGATGACAGTAGCCGATAAACTCGCAAAGCGATGGAGGAGATTTACTGATGAAGAGAAAAAAGATATCGCTGATTTGATGCACGAGTCTACGTTTCATCAGCTCTACATGATGCAAGATGAAGAAGGGAGGCCATTAAGCCCATTTGAGCAATTTCTTAAGCGTTCTGACGATTCGGCAGAAGAGCAATTTAAAAGGCAAAGGACATACCACCAAATGAAAAAAAAGTGGGAGGCGTTGCCTAAAGAGGCCAAGCAGTTATACCAAGATGTCGCCGATCATTACCAGAATCATTACAACGACTTGGTTCAAGCGATGAAAGATAAGATCCAGGCGATGAAAAGCCGGGTCGATGAAGAGATTGCTTCTATTGATGAGAAAATAAAAGAACTGCGCCAAGAAGTAGAGGATTCTGAAGGTCGGACGAGGCAAAAGAAGCTCAGTCAAATCAGGAGACTCACTAAGCAGAAAGGCGATAAACCCAAACAAATTCACTTACTTGAAGAGCGGCTAGAAAGAACGTTCCCTTCTAAATTAAAAGGACCATATTTTCCGCTCCAACGTTTTGGAGATTATGCGGTCAGTTTTATGGATGCTCAGGGGGATAGAATTGTTGAGTTTTTTGAACGACGATCAGAACAGGTTGAACGTTTTAAAGAGTTAGAAAAGTTAGAAGAAGCAGGAAAAGTACTGAATCCCACTCATTACAAATTAGCCGATAAGAATTACATCCAAGATGCCGCATCCCAGGGGTTTGTGGAGGATCTCTTTGAAATTATCGATGAACAGTTACCGGGCAATGCGGGACTGGACATGAAAGATGCCATTGGGCAACTTTGGCTACATTCACTCCCCTCCAAGTCTGCCCGGAAAGCGGGAATTCATAGAAAAAATATTAAGGGGTACGATGCAGATGCCATGAGAGCGTTCGCCCATTCCATGTGGCGTGGCACCAACGGGCTGGTGAAACTGAAGTATGGTGAAGATTTAATCAATGCGCTCGATGATATGCAGGACCATATTGACGATAAACGTCAGAAAGATAAAAAATACCATACTGAGCAGGCGCAGCAAATCCATGATGAATTAGTCAAACGCCATGAAATTCTGATAAATCCTTCCTGGAATTCTATTTCCTCGGCACTGACATCAATGGGATTTTTCTATTTCATGGGCCTTTCTCCTGCTCATTTCGTTATTAATTCTTTACAAACCCCTTCGGTCACTTTTCCAATTTTGGCTGCCAAATTTGGAGGTAAAAACACCTTTGATGCATTGATAAAGGGCTACACGCATATGAAGGCTGTCGAATTCGAGAAAGATGACAGGGGAAAGAAAGACTGGACGAATCTGACTGTCAATCTGGAAAAAATAGATGCTAAATATCGAAAAGCTGTTGAGCAAGCCATTGATGAGGGGATCATTGATACAACCAACTCACACGAGTTGATTTCCATTGCAGAAGGGCAGGCAGCACAGCACAATCCAACTTTTGCTAAAATCATGACCATTGCGGCATTGCCGCAGCATGCATCTGAGGTCCAGAACCGCCTGGTGACATTCATTGCTGCTTATGAGCTTGCCAGTAATAAAGGAAATGATGCGGACAAGTCTTTTGAGATTGCCAAAGATGCTGTCTACGATTCGCATTTTGACTATTCCAGGGCAAACAGACCCCGGATCATGGAAGGAAACCTCAACAGAGTACTGTTCCTATTCAAGCAATTTTCTCAGAATATGTCATACCTGCTGATCAAAAATTTCAATGATTCGATCAGAGGAGAAACCAAAGAAAGAAAAAAAGAAGCTCGAAAAATCCTGGCGGGAGTCCTTGGAACTCATGCTCTTGTTGCCGGTTCTTTGGGACTTCCAATGGTGGAATTTGTGGGTATTGCAATGGAAGCCATCTTTAGTGATGAGGATGACTCCTGGGAATGGAAAACTAAATACAGAAATTTCTTGACTGACCTGCTTGGGGAGAACTTAGAGAAGGTCGTCTCAAAAGGGGTACTGAATTCCGTCACCGGAGCCGATTTTGCTTCCAGGGCAAACTTGAGTCATCTCTGGTTCGGGTACAATTCAAAGCCTGATACGGCAGTGGGTGAGTATCAATACCTGATCGAAAACGGACTTGGGCCGGTTTTTGGAATGGGAATGAACGTAGCCAGGGGACTGGATAAATGGGGCAAAGGAAAGCTCTGGGATGGGTTCAATTCAATGCTGCCAAAAGCCTTACGAGATATCAGCAAAGGATACAAATATTCCGATCATGGCGTCGTGGACTCTCACGGAAGAGAGATAATGTCCAGGGAGGAACTCGACGCCTGGGATATTTTTGTCCAAGGATTTGGATTCACTCCGTCTGAATTATCAGCTCGTTACGATAAACGGGGTGCTGTAAGAAGAAAAGATCAGGCGATCAAGGATCGATCTCGCTACCTCGTCACTCGCTTGACTTCCGCCAAGATTGAGGGTGATCATGAAGCGGCGAAGGAGTGGATGAGGGAGATTAAAGAGTTCAATTCCAAGCATCGCTCCGATGGCTATACAATCACGATGAGTCGGATGGATCGGGCATTAAAAAGAAAACAAAGGCAACTCAGGCAAGCAAAGCAGCAAAAAATCTATAATTTTAGTAGCTCAAATCGTCGAGAAACATTGAAGGAAGAAGTTAGGTTTGCAGGATGATATAGAAAGGAATAACCATGTCAGAAATTCCACCCGTTGCCATGCCAGGGATAGGGACCGACAACAGTATCATTGCGATGGCCATTGCGATTGTCCTGGTTGTGTTTTACGCACTGGATAAGCTCTTGCCCTACATTAAAGCCAAAGGCGGGGGTTACAATGGCAAGGTGATCCATGAGCAATTGCTCAACGAGGCTGCCAAAGCAACAACGGCGCTGATTAAGCTGGAGGACAGGGTTGGGCGCATGGAGCACAGAATCAATGATTTGCATGAGTGGCACAATCACGATGAGCCGATGCAGCCGGGTCAAAAAATCTGGTGGGGGAAAGATTACGACCTCAAGCCAGCAATCAGTGGACTCAACAAGACACTAAAACAGCAAACAGAAGTATTGTCCGAGCTGTGCAACGAAATGAAACAATTGCAAACCACGTTAAAAACCCATGAGGCGGCAGAGGAACACAGTCTTCTTTCCATTGCCAAATCAATAGAGAAATTAGTTGACCAATGAAACCAACTCCATTCAATCAATTTTGGAAATCGTACTTCCCTCATTACTTTCCAATGGGGCCTTTGTATGAATTTGCCAGAATTTTTTGGATGGGGGCATTAAAATCTCGTGCTGATTCGTTCACCTGCATGTGTTCAGAAGAAGAGAAGCAAGTGGGTAAAATTAGTGGAGATTGTGTAAAGTGTATTTTCAATAAATGGATTAGAAAGGAACTCGATGAAAGCAGTATTGATGAGATTGAACCAAAGCAATGATCAAATATTGGGAGTTTTGCAGATATTTGATGACACCGATAAGGTATTTGAAGCAAAAACACTGGAACTCCCCTGGCTGAATAATCAACAAAACATCTCTTGTATTCCTGCTGGGTCATACCTCATGAAAAAGAGGCAATCCCCCAAATATAAGAATCATTTTCATATTTTGGAATTGGATGGCTCAGAAGTGAAAGGAAGGAATTACATCTTGATCCATCATGGCAATTTCAAAAGAGACATCAGAGGCTGTATCCTGGTGGGAATTGCCCACACTGACATTGATGGGGATGGCTTGAGAGACGTGACCAGTTCCAGGAACACGATGAACCGGTTGAATAACTCGGTAACATTGGACACAATCCCGTTAACCATTATTGAATTAGAGGGTTGAGTTCATATTTTTCCTCGATCAATTTCCTTGATTCGTTCTTTTTTCGAATAATAATTTCTACGATTTCCTCTTTCTTTTTCGATTCGCCATCAAAATCGAATAATGATTTGAGGGGAACTTCCAGGGCGGTTGCAATGGCATTTAAGCGTTTCACGCTGGCAGCACTGACTCCTCGTTCTATCCGGCTAATGAATTCGGTGCTGCATTTTGCCCGTTCGGCTAATTGCGCTTGTGTCAATCTGGCTAGATTTCTGGATTTGGCGACGCAATGACCGATTTCTTGGTTTAGTGTGAGGGTGGAGTGTCGCAATTGAGCCACTGGGTTAATTTTCTGCTGCTATAATTGCCCTTTGGGCCTCAGTGCTTCCTTGCTGTGCGGCTTTACGGTACCATTTCATTGCCTCATACTGGTCTGGAACCATTCCTTGTCCAGTACGGTACATGAACCCTAACCAGGTATGAGCTTCGACATGTCCGTCTTTGGCGGCAAGTTTAAAATGAGATAAAGCGACTCTATATTTTCCGTCATCATAATATGATTTGGCTTTTTCAAAATTTTCTTGACTTTGATTACTTTTTTCCTGCTTCAATTGTTTCAGTTTCAACTCAGCCGCTTTTTGATAGTGGCCATCAGGAAAACTACGGAGAAATTCTTCAATATCCTGAATGTACTCTGAGCCCTTAACCAACTCCCACATTTCCCGTTCTCCATGATTGTTTTTTGGGGGAGTGGGAGGAGGTGCAGAAAAGACCGGAGGCGGCGACAGAGCAACATCAGATTGACCATCAGGAGTGAAATAAAAATCCCCAGTGAGCGAAGTGGACTCCCAAGGGGTTTGCTGACCACCTGTTTCTTGCTGCACCCGAACTCGAACCCGTCGAAACATCTGTGAGACTTCCACACCAGGGACCGTTGCTTGTTCCAGCAAGTATTTGGTATAAATCCCATTCCTACCCCCTCCATCAGCAGCAGTTCTTCCAGGGGCAGTGGCATAGGCAATCAAGGTCCCCGTTGGTGCATCCATCTGGGCCAACCCTTTGGAAGAAGATCGAAAACTACGAGCAAATGGATTGTCTCGGCAAGCATCCAAAATGACCATATTCAAGCGGTTACTGGCATTGGCCATGCTGGCTAAAACACGTCCGACATCGACTGATTCAAATTCAATATCACTTTCTACTTCAATGGTGGCACCAATGGGAATGAGATAATTCCTACCATTGACCTGCATGCCATGTCCGGCATAATAAAACAAACCCACTCCTCCTTTTTGCAAATCCTGGCCAAAAGTATGAATCGCTTTGACCATCGTTCGTCGGTCCGAATCTATCAGTGAGGTCACAGCAAACCCTCGTTCGTTCAGAATCTTTGTCATGTCCTCTGCATCATTGGCAGGATTTTTCAAAGGCGAACTGTCATAGTTTCCATTGCCAATGACCAAAGCAATTCTTCGTTCTCCGTATATTTTTTTGAGACCTCTATTTTCGTCATTAGCATACAAAGATGTGAAAAGGAGAGTTAGAGAGAGGAGGAGTAGTGAGATTTTTTTCATGATATCCCCAATGGTTGAGTTGATCATTATGTATTTATTCCCAAATAGCAAAAAAAATCCATTTTGTCTATGGGGAAGGAGTACTCATTTTTCCGGGGAGGAATAAAAATGTAAAAAATCACTTTTTTATTGATACACATATGTGTGTTTGGTATTATGAAGCAACAACAAATACGAAAGCCAATGAGGCAGGAAAATGAAAAGAATTACTTTCGATGTTCCACGACATCTCGCTGAACGTTTCAAGCAAGAAGCTAAAGGCAGAAATATTGATCAATCTAAGCTATTAGCTCAGATCATTGATGAAACAAAGGTTGATCAGGATCGCATTCCAAAAGAGAAAATATGTGTCGTTTTGCAGGAACGGCAACTGGAGTATTTACAAAAAATTGCGGACCAATTCAAATTTCGAGGTAAAGCAGGCAACAAAACAACTGTTATTTGTGAAATTTTAGATAAACACTATAGTGCGAGGAAAAAGATGAAGATTGATTATTATCCTGAGACGGATTCCATTTATATTGAGTTTACAGATGCAGACAGTATTGAAAGTAAGGAGGTTGAACCGGGCATCGTATTCGATTATGATGCCGACGGCAATGTCACAGGCATTGACATTGATAGCAATGCCAGTGAGAAAATGAATTTACCGGAAATTGAATATAAAGTTCATGATTCGAAGTGAATTCATCAAAAAAGCGAAATCCAAGCATGGGGAAAAATATGATTATTCCCATGTCGGAGAATCCGTAAATTCAAGAGAAAAAATCTGGATTATCTGCCTGAGGCATAACAGGTTTCAGCAACGGGTTGACTTGCACCTGGCTGGAGCAGACTGCCCAGAATGTGCCAATATCAGGCGCTTGGACGTGCTTAAAAATGCGGATTATGGGCACGATCTGCTTGATACTAAAAAGTTCATTGCACGAGCCCAGGCGGTACATGGAGGGAGGTATAACTATTCCCAAACCGAATATACAGACTGGAATTCTCCACTGACTGTGATCTGCCCTGATCATGGCAAGTTTTTTCCTTATCCCCAAAATCATCTTGAGGGTATCGGTTGTGCTGATTGTTTCCATAAGGGGAACCGTTCTGACCATGACAAATGGATAGAGCGAGTGACGTATATCCATTCTGGGCGGTATGGCTATGAGCAGGCTCAGTACACAACAACTCGTACTGAGGTTCTGATTAATTGCCCGGAACATGGCGAATTCTGGCAATTAGCATCATCTCACAGTCGTGGGTTTGGCTGTCGTAAGTGCTCCCGATCTCCACAGTTCAAGCAATACACGATAGATGCCAAGGATCGGTATCAAAAACTGAAAGAGGAGGGGAAAACAAAGAGAGGGACTCTGGAGCAGTCATAAAAAAGCCCAACACGATCGAAAAACCATGTTGGACTTTATAAGATTAGAAAATCATTGAGTCATCCCCACTGACGTGGGGCAGCGTTTCGTAAAGCGAAACAGATCTTAACATATAGATGAGTCATCCCCACAAGTGTGGGGCGGCATTCCCAGAGGGAACGCAACCAACATTATTTTGTTGGTAGGGTTATTAAAACGATAAAGGAAATGAGAATTGTTTGCAAGAAAAAAAATCATCTGAAATAAATTCAAATATCTGCATAAATCTATACTAAGTAGGACTACCTACAAAATCACGTGATTCTGTACAAATTTATCAGTAGTTCTACGTATAGATTTTTTGCATTGGATCATCTATCATATTACACTGAAATTGATAAAAATCACCTCCCCGGAAAATTAGGTACCTCGTCCCCATAGACAGAAATGTTTTTTTCTGCTAATTCGGAGAGATCTTATAAAGAGTTCGTTATGGATCTAGTACCCGTTGTAACACTGGCGTCAATCTACCCTCTTGTGATAGGCAGAGCCTTGAAGGAAGGGCATTATGTCTATATCAATGCCGGTGCTACTGTTGTTTGGGCATTGGTGTTTGCGGTTTTGTCCATCTGGCAGACAACCAAAACCCCTTATCAGATGAGTCGAAGTGGGTACTTGTGGATAGGCATTGCTGGATTGGTGGGCGTTGCCTTTTCGTTGGCAAACTACAGAGCGATTCAGAACACAAGCCCGATGTTGTTTGCGCTCAGTCTGGTGGCAGGATCATCCCTGGTCGTGGTTCCTGAAGTACTCTTTTGGGAGCGTCGCCTTCCGTTAGGAGGGTGGATTTGTGTGGCGATGATTATTGCGGGTGCGGCTGGTTTGATATACTTCAAAAACCAGCCAATTGATTGAGAAGTTTTTGATGATATAACGCAATCCCAATTGCGAATATCATTTTGTACTATAATTTAAGACATCGCTGCAAATTTTACAGAGATGAATGCTAATATTAATATTCATGAACGGGAATTGTCAATAAGGTTTTTTTGATTAAGCATAGGTGATTTCAAAGAAAATCACATTTGCGCTATAATTGAAGTTCAACGCTGCAATTTTTTGCAGCTTTTCAAGAACCTCAAATTATGGTGCAAATTATGAACACAAATGCAATAGTTTATCGACCTGTTTTATATTCAGACATTGATGCCCTTTATGAATTTAGTTCAAAATACATTGGCATTGGCAACGCTGGTGCCTTCCAATGCGGGAAAGAAAAGCTAGAAGAAGTCATCGAGGCTTCTGTGGAAACATTCAGTCGAGATGTGAAAGAGCCGGGGTTTGACGATGTGTATGTGTTTGTCCTGGTGGATGAGGAATCCGGGCAGGTGCTCGGACTCTATAAAATCAACGCTTGGGCAAACAAAGGGAAGCCTTTTTACACGTACAAGATAGTTGACCGAGAGGTAGGGTTTAGTAAAAAAAAAATTATAAAAACTCTTTACCTTTCGGATGAATACACCAAGTCAACAATGCCTGGTTCCCAAATTTTACAACCAAATTTCAGAAATACTATCCAGGGAATGCTGATTCTATGCGGTCACAATTTGTATTATCGTCAGTTTAAAGAACGATTTTGTGAGATAATATCTGGTGAAATACGAGGAGTGTATGAAGGAAATTGCGCAGTATTTTGGAAATATTTTCTTCAGCACTATTTGGGGGATCTGAGTTATAAAGATTATTTAAAAATCATTCAAGAAGGCAGGGAAGAAGAGATCTTAAATGAACTTCCTACTGGACCTATCCCGATGCCTATTATTCCCGGAAAGGCAGCATCTGTAATAGGGGCAGTTAATTGTCAATCAAAAGGAGCATTAAGAATTAACGAACGAGAAGGTATAACTTCCCGCGGACATATAGCGTATAGTACAGCCGCTCCTTTCATTGAAGGGTTTATAGAAGATCTTAGATCTGTCAAGAATGCAATCCTGACAACGACTGAGAGTTTATTTCAAACAATGAAATCCAAACATCGTTTCATTATTAGTAACTCTAAACCAAATTTAGAGTTTAGAGTCTGCATTGGACAGATGAGTAATAAAAATATATCTGCCGCGACATTGAAAAATTTGAATGTAGAATCAGGAGAGGCTGTTTGTGTGCTTCCTTAAGGAGAAAAGATGCGTAAATACATTATTTTATTATTAATTATGATTTTCCCATCGCTTTGCCTCGGTGAGAAAATCATAATTGGTGAGAAATCATTTCTTGAACAATATTTACTAGGCGGGATAGTAGCTGAACACCTGAAAAATGCTGGATTTGAGGTTGAGGAAAAGCCAGGGATTCTCACAACATCTCTAAGAAGTGAGCTGGTACAAGGAAAAGTCCATATGTATTGGGAATATACGGGGACTGCTGCACGGGCTCTCATAGATATGAGTGATCGAGCAACTTTTCAAAATCCAGAACTTTTGTATCAAGCTGTAAAGAAGGCAGATAGAAAAAATGGAATTATCTGGCTAAATCGAACCGAAATTAATAACGGATGGGTGCTTGCAGCAAAAAAAGCTACATCTGAATACACACCTAAATACATTCCGGAAACTATCGAAGAACTAGCGACAATAATAAATAAAGGACAGGCTGTAACGATTGTCATGTTATCAACCTTTTATAATAGAAAAGGTGATGGATTTAAATTCCTGGAGAATCATTACGGATTTAATGTACCACTAAAAAATCTAGTTCTGGTCGGAGAAGGGGAGTCACTTGGGATATTGAAACGAGGAAAAGCTGATTTTGCCATTGGGTATGGTACAGATCCTGAGATTGAAAATTTTGGACTTTATATAGTTCAGGATAATCAAAGATTTTGGCCTGCGTACAATCCTGTTCTCACCATAAGAGAAGAAATATTGTCAAGATATCCACAGATTTCAGCACTTGTAAATTCTTTAGTACCGCACCTGGATCAGGAGGCTATAATCCGAATGAATTACCGAGTCAAGTTTGGAAAAGAACCGATTAAAAAAGTTATCTCAGAATTTTTAATAAGAAAAGGGTTGCTGTGAAATTGTTCCAGAAAACATTTCTACTTGTAGGATCATGCTTGGCAATATCTATGATGGCATTGACATCTATGAATATTTTTTCATTTAAAACCAGATATACTGAAAACCTTAAAAAAGAGGTTAAAATTTCAACATCATATTGGATCGAAAAAATATCAATGTCGTTACCCGATTCTTCATTTGAAGAACTAGCCGGACAATATTCAGGAATGACAAAAAATTTCCAAGATCAATCGACAACTGCTGATTTTTTTGAAATATCTATTTTAAGCAAAAAAGGAATGATACTTTCCAGCTCATCTCCATCGAGATGGAATCATACTGTTGGAGATGTTGTGATTAATCGATTGAGAGATGGAAAAACGATTCAGATCATCAAAAATGAAAATGAAGGTGTTTATGAGGTTGTTCGACCTATTATACATGATGAGTCGGTTGTAGGTTACATTCTTGTTCGATATCAACAGGATATCATTGATGGAGTTATAAATCAGGAAATTCTAAAATCCACAGTAATTACTGCTATTTCATTAATTACTTCGCTTATTATTTTTGCGGTATTCATCAAGATTCTCTTTATCAATCAAATCAATCAAATTCTAGCGACGATACAAAAAATCGAAGGTACAAAAGATTTATCGTTAAGGATTGAGAGTAATTCTAAGGACGAAATTGGCGATCTCATTCAGAAGCTTAACGAATTCTTTGAGTTTATTCAGAGAGCAAAGGAGTTTCTAGAGCAGACGTTAAAGAAGCACCAGGGGAATCCAAAACAGTTAACCAACTTTGTTTTGATAGAAGAGGTTCTGACCGAACAAGAAACCAAAGTGTACCAATATATTGTAAAAAGAGGGCTTTCCAATAAAGAAATTGCTGACATACTGGATATTAAAGAAGGAACGGTCAGGAATCACATAACATCAATTCATAAGAAGCTCGGGTACTCGATAAGAAAAAAAACGAATCAACTACCCGGCCAATCCATTCCATTATAAATCCCCTCAATCCCTTATACTTCCAAGTCTCCCCGGAAAATTAGGTAGTCCTCCCCCCAAATTGTCGGGGAAAAATCGTGATTTTTAAGTCGTTGTTTTCATTAGAATAAAAATTTATTCTTGCGACACTATAGAAGGTCACAGATCGTGCATTTTTTTTATTGCTGAATTTTCAATATTATCAATGAGATAATGCAAAAGGTCACATCACATCACAGATAAAATTTTGTTTACAAGGGCTGCAAATACTTGATATTATTTAGTTAGTCAATTGATTGATCATTCCAAATGTTGATGATCGAAACTGCTGAGCAAGGATGACCAGAGTTTCGATTATCACAAAATGAAAAACTAGGGGGTTGGAAAGCAGGATATGTGAAGAGGATGAGGATTTTGATAGTAGATGATGATGACACTCAAACGTGCTTAGTAGAAACCGTTTTAAAAGAAGAATATGATATAAGTGTTTGCCATTCTGGCAAAGCTGCCCTGGAGGCTGTCTTTGCAGGGCAGTCATTTGACTTAATACTGCTTGATATTCAGATGCCTGGAATCAATGGATTACAGGTTGCTCAGAGGTTGCGCAGACTCCCCACTTGTAAATCTACGCCCGTTATTTTCCTATCAGCAGTGTATGAAAACTACGAGGAGGCTGAGCAGTTCAGTAGTTTTTTTATAGATAAACCATACTGCTTGAGCAAACTGCAAAATCATATCAGGTTGATTTTGCAGGCGTCCGCTTAGCCTTGTTTTGCAGCTTTATTTACCTCTGAAGCTTTTCTTAGATCAATGCTAAGTTTGTGATTATCTGCTATCAAATTTTTAATAGCCTCTTTAAATTGCTTATTTTCCTCAACTAATTTTCGCTTTTCCTCTTCTAATTGATTCACTTTTTTTAGTGCATCATAACCGTCTCTAATAAGCTGAATATCTTCAGAATGCGTAGGCTCTAGCTGATTTCCAAATATAGGATCTATGCTGATTTTGTTTTTTATGCAATATGCGATAATATGTTTGTACGGTATAGAGTCTCGTTTTCTAGAGCCAGATAGATTCTGTTGAGTCATCCCCAGCGCCTCGGCAATTTTATTTATTTTATCAGTCTTCTCTAATTCACTGATTTTATTTAAAATTTCATCTAATGTCATAAGTTTTCAAAACTAATAGTTGATTTTTTAAAAATATTAGTTGATTTTAAAAAACTAATAGTGTATTATTTTTAATACAGTGTTGTTTATCAGTTTTTCAACAAAAAAGATATATAACAAATTTTTATACTATGGAAAAAGAAATTCA
>JANQHV010000094.1 GCA_028282505.1 SAR324 cluster bacterium
GCTTGATTGGAAAGTATAATTTATCAAAATTGTTGAGTGGAGCTGTTGATGTATTGCCCGGTCTCGTAGAAAGTGATTCTTCCTATGCAGGAAAACTGCAAATTACACAAGACGATTTCATTGTTACAATTGTATCGAATAACGTATCTTCTGAGACGACATATATTGCAGAGCAAACAGATGACGATGTCATTAAAATATATTTCAACGGGTTTTTGATTTTCGAGTATACCTATACTTTAGTGGGCAATGTCCTGATACTTCAACGTACTATTGACGGAACGACCTATGCAGAAATATATGATCGCCAATAAAAAAGGGGACAGGTTCATTTTTATTCAATTACTAGATGTGTAAGAATGATATGATGAATAAAAATGAACCTGTCCCCTTTTTTATTCTAAAAATGTGGTAATTTCCTGCCATAATTCCACATAAGCCTGTTTAGCGGCGGAATGTTTGGTTTCTGCGACAATCGGTTTTCGGAGGATGCCCATTTTTTCAATATTGGCAGAGTAGGGGATGATGGTTTTCAAAAAACGCTTGTCATGGCTCAGCAGTTCTTCAGCGATGTCACTATGCAATTTTTTTCGTTTTTCCACCATGGACAAAAAAGGAACAAGTTTGCTTCGTTTGATTTTTTCCTGTTTGAAAAAATCCAAAAGCTGATTGTAAGTGCGAATAGAGAGGGTTGAGGGAATGATGGGGACTAAGATCAGATCAGCAGCATAGAAAATATTTTCAGAAAGCAAGGTAATGTTGGGAGGACAATCCAACAAGATGAGATCGTAGGTGGTCTCATAAGTTTTGAATATATTTTTCAGAATGTGCTTCGACTTGGTCTCTTGATTCAATAATATGTCCAGACTGCGATAAGACAAATTGGCTGGCAAAATATCCAGATTTTCAAAATCGGATTCCATCACATACTTATCCAATTTTTTACGGCCTTTTAGTAGTTTTTTTCCTGTTTGATTTTGGTGAGTGCTGATTCGGAAATAATAAGTGGAACTGCCTTGTGGGTCCAGGTCGCACAGGAGGACTTTATGATCATCGGCAGCTGCCAGATAGGCGAGATTGACGATGGATGCTGTTTTGCCAACACCCCCTTTGATATTGTAACTTGCAATGATTTTCAATCGAGTACTTCTCCTTTCAGGACTTGATTAGTTTGTCAAATAACCCTTGATTTTCCCGGTTGGCAAAGACAGCAAAGTGTTTGAAAAAAGTTTCTCTCAGTTTTTGTTGTTCTTCATTCATATGAGCAATCAATCCACCGAGTGATGCGGCCTCTATTAAAGCGTCTTTGTTTTTGGGAGACAAAGATTGGATATGTTGCATTAGGCCTTCCTGTTGAACAGAGAGATCATTGAAATCGCCTAAACAATTTTGTACAGCTTTGAGCTGCTGGATGAAATGAGCCATTTCATTCTTTGAAAAAAGCGATTTGAAAAATTCCAGTAAATAGCGCAACTTTTTGAATTCGATGCGCATCTGATGAATTTCGCTGTCTTCTGTCTCATGATTCATCATTTGTCCAGTAGTAATGATTTTTTTGTAGCGTTTCCTGATAGTTTTACTAGCCAGTTTTTTAACAGAAATGTCAGCATTGTTACCTTTGTCGATATCCGCAAGTTGAGGGATTTCCATATAATTTTTCCATTTTGTGGATATCTCCTGGTATTCTTTGCTTTCGATGAAATGGCTCAATCGTTTTTGTTCCTCAAATCGTTGTTTATGGATATCCTCGAAGTATTTATCCAGCCCTGGCCGTAGGGATGACGGAACCATTTTTTTGTAGTCCTCTTTCTTATCCAGGTACACATCATGATCCCTTAGAGTACCTGTCAAGTTCCCCATTTTCTTCAAGTCATTTTTCAGTTCGGTTGTGATGGATTCGTTGAATATCCCTTTTAATAAGGAAAGTAAAGATCTTGATCGGCGGACAGCAACTCGAAAGTCATGGAGGAATTCAATGTCAATGTCATCCATGATTCCTTGTTCGTTGCGTTTGATCACATCAAACGTGGAACCTAAAATGTATTTTGCGGCATCTATTCCTGAGAATTCTTGATCCAGTTTCAGGTCCAGTTTGGAAGAATAATCTTTTACCTGGCGGTTCATTTTCTCCAGGCTCAGCTTCATAATGTTTTCCGATTTAGTTGTGGGAGTGAGACCGTAATCGTCCAAGACCTGGAGAATCGTTTTAAATTCTTTCTCATAACCGCGCAAAGGAGTACAGATCAGTCGATTTTGTAGCAGTGACGGAGTTTTTTTTGATTGAAGAAAAATCTGTTCATGCTGGAGACGAACGACTGTTTTGGATTCTTTATTCAAGATAGCATACAGGTTACTTTGGATTTCATGCTGTGCTTGCTCTAATAAGGCACGGGGAGGAAGGATGGACGTGAGAACTGTTCTTAGTTTGCTTTTGGGAAAATCATGAATGAAGCGAGGTCTTTTTTTCTGGGAAATGGTTGCCTTGTGCAGCAAATGCCCATCCAAGTTCAACAGTTCGCTCTGTTGATTGGCATGCCGGAGTAAATAATCTTTATTGTACAAACGCCAATCGAAGCTATCCAGTAAGATGGCCTGAGAATGGCTAGTAGCGATTATTTCATGACTATAGTGTTTGGAAATTTCTGTGAGAAGGTCTTCCATTGAAAGATCCTTCTTCATTTTGAATGTGGTGATTGCTGTCAAAACTTAGATCTCTTCCTAAACTTTTAATGAAACGATCCGCTCCCTGAGGGAGAAGAATTGTAAGGTTAAAAAACTTTTGACTCAATGGATTTAGTAAAATTAACTATTTATAAAATATAAATAGTTTATCGATAAATTATTTATAATTTTTTTTAAGTAATTGGTCAACAATTTTTTGAGGAATAGTTTTGCTGAAGTTGGAAGTTCGCTTGTTACCAGGACAACAAAATATTATAATGGGAACAAAAATGAATAAAAGACAAAAATTCAGATTTCCTATTATCGCAGTTGTGGAAATGGAAAACTATGGATGGATGCGAAGGATTCAATAGCTGGGTTCATCTCGAATAATCCTCTCAACAAATCTCTCTTTTTCATGAAAAAGATCCAGCAAAGCGGATCCCCAGTGAATGACGTCCATACAGCGCTTTTCTTTAATTCCCAATGTTTTTCCTGCATTCACCAGGAAGTTGGTTTCACGGGTATCAATTTCAAAATTTTCCATCATCACCAAAACAAGGTCTAGAAAAATTTTAGCAGCTTTATCTCGGTCGATGTTGGGAAGGGGGTTTAAGGGAGGAACTGATTTCGATTTGATGTGTTTGAGATAGATCAATCTTTCTTTTTTACTTAAGAAGTATAAGGAGTTTTTGATCCAGGATAATTGACCAGGGGAGATGGTGGCATCTGAAACAATGGCACCAGCAATTGCGGTGGCAAACCATCTTCTTTCATCGCCATTCAAATCAGAAACATGGATCAAGCGATGGTGGGCAAATGTCGAATGAGGGCGTTCTTTCATGTTGTCATGACAAAAGGAGTTATCATTATCGGAAAACGATCCGCATGGGGGGATTTTCAAAAACTTTTCTGGAACACTATATTAAGATTTGATAGCATAGCAAAATTCTATCACAGGCCAGTCAAATTATACAGAGGTTAGGATGTCAGAAGCCTATATTTTTGATGCTGTCCGAACACCCCGAAGCCGGGGGAACAGCAAAGGTTCACTTTATGAAGTAAAACCCATTGAGTTGTTAAAGACGGTCTATCAAGCGATTGTGAAGAGAAACACGCTGGACAATGCAAAAATCGATGATGTGATCATGGGTTGTGTGACGGCAGTTCGGGATCAAGGGGCAAATATTGCTAAAATTGCAGCAATTTATTCTGGATGGCATGAAAGTGTGGCTGGTATGACCGTCAACCGTCGTTGTGCTTCTGGACTGGAAGCATGTAATTTGGCGGCTATGAAAATTCAATCTGGAAATAGTGATTTGATTCTGGCAGGAGGGGTGGAATCCATGTCTCGTGTTGGCATTGATGAGGACTTGGGGGATTGGTTCATGAATCCTCTGGTCAATGATGCAACGGCCTATACCCCACAGGGAATTGCGGCAGACTTGATTGCAACTGTTGAAGGCTTGTGTCGGGATGCTGTGGATCAAGTGGCTTATGAGTCCCATCAGAAAGCAGCTTATGCGCAAAAATCAGGATATTTCAAACAATCGCTGATTCCTGTCAAAGATCTCAATGGTTTAACCATTTTAGACTATGATGAAATGATTCGAGAAGACACCAACCTGGAGCTTTTGTCTCAATTGAAGCCTTCTTTTGAGCAGATGGGACAAATGGGGTTTGATGCAACTGCCATTTCAGGCTATCCGACAATTGAAAGGATTCTGCATGTTCACCATTCTGGTAATTCATGTGGAATGGCAGATGGGGCCGCTGCTGTCTTGATTGGTAATGAGCAAATCGCCAAAAGTTTGGGTTTGAAGCCTCGTGCGAAGTTTCGTGCTATTGCGACAGTGGGTTCTGAATCAGGAGTGATGCTCACTGGAAATGTTTCTGCATCTCGAAAGGCCCTGCAAAAAGCAGGATTGACAGTGGAGGACATTGATTTATTTGAAGTCAATGAAGTATTTGCTGCTGTTGTTTTAAAATGGCAACGAGATCTGGAAATTCCATCTGATAAAATCAACCCCAATGGTGGGGGTATTGCGATGGGACATCCTCTTGGAGCAACGGGTGCCATGCTGCTCGGAATGTTGGTCGATGAACTGGAGCGGCGTGATCTCACCTTGGGGTTGTGTAGTTTTTCTGCTGATGGAGGAATAGGTGTGTCTACTATTATTGAACGGGTATGAACTATTCCAGAACTTCCAATAAGATGAAGGTCATGTCATCTCTGATTCGAGCTCCTTGGGTGTATGTTTCCCAAGCCTTCAAGATTTCGGATTTGACTTCTTCCAGTGGTAAATTTCTTGTCTGTACTAAGAGTTCTTGCAGGCGTTCTTCCTTGAAGAGTTCTCTTTCTTTGTTGCGTGCTTCGGTGATACCATCTGTGTATAAAAAGACACGGTCTCCGGGAAGGAGTTGATCCATTTTTTCTTGATAGGTTTGTCCTACCTCATCGTCATCAAAAAATCCTAAAAACATGCCTTTCGTTTCAAAACGCTCCAGTTCCTGCTGATTCTTTCGAATGACGATGGGAGCCGGGTGATTGGCATTGCCATAAATGACCGGCATTGTTCGCGGTGTTTGTGAAAAAAACGTTGGAGAATTGATGGAGTCTTCTGCCAGCAGAATCATCAAAAATGCTGTCATGTATTCATCATTTTTCAGAATCTCTCCCATCAGTTTATTGGCTTGGCGTAAAATAGCCTGGGGTGAGGATTGGCGTTGTAGCATCTCATTGAAGATGATCTGGGCCATCATGGTGATAAAGGCAGCAGGAATTCCATGACCGATGGCATCTGCAATGAGAATAGCCACATCTCCGTTTTTCATGGGAATCACATTGAAAAGATCACCTCCGACTTTGCCCATTGACTGGTAGTGTGAAATGAGATGTAAGTGAGGAAGCCGCATGGGTGTTTCAGGAAGGGTACCAAATTGGATTTCGGAGGCCATGTCCAATTCTTCCTGAATGATTTCATCCTGTCTTCTTAAGCTTTCCATTGCTGTTTTCAGTTGCCGTTGCTGCTCTTGTACTTTGTCATACAGCTCGGCATTGTTAATCGCCGTTCCGATTTGAAAAACATAGCGCTCAATCGTATCCATTTGCTCTTCGGTCAATTCAAAGTTTTCTACCAAATTGGCAAAACTAACCGTCCCAATAGCTTTACTGCGGATGATCAACGGATAACAGAGATAGGATTTGGCTGGAGAAATCTCAATGACAGCTCGGTCCGATGGGCTTAACGATTCCATCATCTCTTCAGTAATCATGGGTACGAACGTGCGCCTTTTGTTGAGTAAGGTCTCTACGAAAATACTGTCTATTTCTTCAAGAGGAAATTGTAATTGTTTGATTTTATGGATTTGTTCAGATGTCACGCCTCGGCCATAGATTTCTTTGAAAAGAATTCTTTGGTTTTCCTGATCCAGCATTTGAATCCCAATCTGGTCAAACCAAAATACTTCATGCAAGGCTTCCATGACAGTAGCAACGACTTCCTCGACATCCAAACTGGAACTGACCATCCGAATGACCTCATTGATGTGAGTCAGTTCTTTATTGAGTTGCAGAATTTTTATACGGTTGTGGATTCTTTCGGTGACGTCATGTCCTAGACCAATGATGCCAATGATGTCACCTTTTTTGTTTCTCCAGGGAACTTTGGTGGTGGAGAGCCAGCGTTTTTCTCCATACAAAATAGCTGTCTCATCTTCACTGATCATGGATTGTCCGGTGTCCATGACACGGATTTCATCAGCATGGTATTTAGCAGCATCCTCTTTTTTGTGATAATCTTCGTCTGTTTTTCCAATCAAATTTTCCCGTGTTCCTGCTCCTACTGCTTCAACAATGGAATCGTTGGCAACGACAAATTGATGTTGTCGATTTTTCACATAAATCAGTTCGGGAACATTGTTAATGATGGCGCTGAGTATTTGTCGTTCCTGGTTGAGTTCGTCCACTTTTTGATTGAGTTCTCTTTCATAGGCAGTTGCTGCCAGTGCTGCTTGTATGCGAACTTTCAATACCAATTCCGTGATCGGTTTGGTGATAAAATCGGTTGCTCCTTTCTCAAAACATTCAGCAATCAAAATTTCTCGTTGATCCCCTGTTAACATAATAACGGGAATGTTGGAATACTTGGGGTGTTTTTTGAGTTGTCTTAATAAAGTCAATCCGTCAATTTCAGGCATGTTGACATCCATTAAAATCAAATCGATGTCGCCTCTTTCTAGTATTTTGAACAAAAATGAAGGCTTGGTAATGAATTGCGAGGCATATCCAAAGTTGTGGAGCAGGGTAATGATATGTTCCACGATTTGTGGTTCATCATCGACAATCAGTATTTTTGACGGATCAGTCGGTTGCATGCAGCACCTCCGCAATTAAGGTTTGTAAACCATCTTCATCCATTTCAAAAATAGCCTTTTTTATTTTTGTCAGGAACTCCAGATATGGAGAATTGTATTTCTCGCATAGACCTTTTATTTTATCGACTTGGTTGATTAACTCAATCCCATCTAATATGGACATCTCAGACATTTTCTGAAATTCCTCCAAAAGCTGTTGTTCCAAATCTTTGGGTAATTCAGTTTGTGTGGTCGGTTGGGAAGGAGCTTGTGATGGCTTATGCTGGCGCAAGTGTTTTCCAAGAATAGGAAGCAATTTCTCAAAATTGATCGGTTTGGTCACATAGTCGGCTATTCCTACAGTAAATGCTTCTTGTTGTTGATCTTTGAATGCATCTGCAGAAACAGCAACAATTGGAATATCGGTAAATTGTTCATGAGAATAAATTTTTTTTGTAGTCTCCAAGCCATCCATACCTGGCATGTGCATATCCATGAGAATTAAGTCGAGAGGGTTTTCTGATGTGTGACGCTCCAGCACCTTCTCAATCCCGGTTGCTCCATCATTAGCAAATTCCACTGTCAATCCAAGTTGACCGAATAGTGCCCCGATCATGTCCTGATTCATGGGGTTGTCTTCTACTACCAGAATTCGATTGTCTTTGGAAAAAGCATAATCCGTCATGTTGGTCGATGCAGTAGAGGTTTCTACGGCCTCTCCTTCTCGATAGGGTATTCTAACCATAAAAGTAGACCCTTTTCCCTCCACACTTTCGAGTTGGATGTTACCACCCAACGCCTCGACTGCCTTTTTAGTGATTGCTAATCCCAGTCCAGTTCCACCATATGAACGTGTTGTGGAACTATCGACCTGGACAAATTCTTCAAATATTGCCTCTTGCTGGCCTTGTGGAATACCAATTCCCTGATCCATCACCTGAAACTCGAGCCAATTGTCTTTACTGGAAATATAAAATTTGATTCGTTTTTCTGATGGTGTGAACTTAATGGCATTGGATAATAAATTCATGAGGATCTGATTGATCCTCGTGCGGTCTGAATAAATAAACTCTGGTGTTTGAGGGGCAATTTCATAATTAAAATTCAATTTCTTTTCCAGGGCATGTGACTTATTGATTTGGTAGATACCTTGAATCAATAAACGCAAGTTCAAGGATTCTTCAAAAAAATCCATTTTCCCTGCTTCGATTTTAGAAAGATCCAGAATGTTATTGATCAACTCAGAGAGGTTTTCGCCAGCGTTTTTGATGTTGTTCAGATGCTGCTGGTTAGCTGGGGAGTTGATAAACAGTTCTTTTTGGTTCAGCAAAATTTGGCTGAAACCTACAATGGAATTCAATGGGGTGCGAATTTCATGGCTCATGTTTGCTAAAAATTGGGACTTGGCACGGCTGGCAGCTTCTGCTTGCTCTTTTGCTGTTTGTAATTTTTTATTAGTCGTAGTGAGTTCCTTGGTACGATTAATGACTAACTCTTCCAAACGGATATGATGCATGGCCAGTTCTTGATCCCTTTTTTCGATATGTTGAAGCATTTTGTTGAATCCATCAATCAGTACTCCGATTTCATCATTGCTTTCTTTCTCCATTCGCAACGAATAATCTTCTTTCTCCGAAATCTGACGTGTTGCTTTTGCTAAATTCAGGATAGGTTTGGAAATTGCCTTCTGAAATAGAAAAGATAACAGGAGTGAGACCAAAAAAGAAATAAGAATGATACCTGCCATGATAATTCCATACTGCTCGACTTTGGTTCTCAAGGGAGTCAAATCACCATCAATCGAGACATAGCCTATCCGTTCGTTTTGAAACATTACTTCATGTAGCAAACCGACACGATCCTGATGAATAATCGGATAATCTTTTTCATTGATTTCTGGTTGATAAGAGCCTGAATTGTTACGAACGTACCTGACAAAAATATTTTTCTCCTTGTCTAGCACAATAGCAGCCAGAATGTGAGGCTCTTCTTGCAATGCCTGGAGAATCTCTGAAGCCGAATCAGCATCGTTGAATAACAATGCTGCTGCCGTGGAGATTCCAATAATTCTAGCTGTACCAAGCAACTGTTCTTTGATGCTTTGTTCAAACGTAAATGCTTCGTACGTAAAAAGGGCTACACAAACCAATAATAGCGTAACACTACTGGTTCCTGTAGTAACCATCATCAATTTATGCGGAATGGAAATATTGCGGAGATTCATCTTGTTCCTTTGCCTTCAACAATTTTTGCTCATCTACGCAATGTCCTATGTTTCGTTGAAATTTGCAAGATGACCTCTTTCAAGAAAATCATAAGATAGTAAATAAATACTTGACAATATTCAAATATTTAAATATATTTATTTTAATATTTACAAACGAATATAAAAATGGAGACACATGCAGCAGTTACCACAGTTAAACAGTTCTGTCAGACAGGAACTGGAGGATTTATTTGTCAACCAGGAAGAAAATATTGAACATGCTGTGCGCGGGATCAAAGTCTTAGCACATCCAGCACGTTTGAAAATTTTATGTGTTCTGCGTTGGGGAGAGCAGACAGTCCAGAATTTAGAAAAATATACTGGCATTGCTCAAGCCACTTTATCACAGCATCTGTCATTGTTGCGAGACCGCGGCATGGTGAAGATAAGGAGGGAGGGGCATTTTTCCATTTACTCTCTGGCAAATGGAGAGGTCATGGAAATCTTTGATCTGATTCAAAGGCTGTATTGTCATTAATTTTTAAATCATGTTAAGTCACTTCGGTGTGCTGACAGAGTGATATATCATGAAAAACCTAAAAGGCTATCTTTTTAAATTGAGAAAAAACCTCCCCTAGCCCCTCCTTGGTAAGGAGGGGAAACTGTCTCCTTCCCTTGCCAAGGGGAGGCTGGGAGGGGTTCTGTAAAGCGTTGATTTTATTAATTGTGCTGACTTAACTCGATAATCACTTAAAATATAAGGAGAAACGATGAAAGTAATAGATATCATTCATGTATTTGCAGGGACTTTAGTTTTGATTGGAATCATATTGACGATATTTGTTAATCCCTGGTGGGCAATTTTACCAGCATTTGTAGGGGCTAACCTATTTCAATTTGGTTTTACCAAGTTTTGTCCCTTGGGTTTGATTTTAAAGCGTCTGGGATTTAATGAATAAGAAGAGATAAAGAGGGAGACTGTAATGATACAGAGATTCTTAATCGATTTTGCCATCAAACATGCCAAGCTGGTGATGGTGCTATCTGGCCTAATTACGTTATTTTTTTTAGCAGCGTTTCCAAGTTTAACGACGGATACGGATCCGGTAAAAATGTTGCCCCAGGACAATCCTGCCATTGTACTCTATAACCAAATGAAAAAAGAATTTGATGTCCATGACATGGTGGTTTTGGGGATCAACAAACGAGATGGTTCTTCTTTGTTCACGGTCGATGGTTTAACCAGGATTCACAAAATCACTCAAGAGATTTTGGAGATTAAAGATCATCCTCCTGAACCGTCTTGGATGCTGGACTTGCTGCACAGTGTGCAGTTTTTAAAGGAGCAGGACAAGGAGAGGAATGAAATCAAAGACATTATGGTAACCGACGATGTCATGTCGATCAGTACGGTGGATGATATTGTCCGTAATGCAGCGGGAGAATTGAAAGTCGCCCCTCTGATGCAAACGCCTCCCCGGAAGGAAGCCGAGGCCAGGCAGATCTTAACGGCTATTAATGAGAATCCAATTTTACAGGGAAAGTTGGCATCAGCCGATGGTTCGCTGGTTGGTATTTTCATGCCGCTTCAGGAAGGAATGAAGGATCGCAGTTATTTTCTTGGAGAGGAAGTGAAGCGCATTGCGGCCAAATATCTGGTAGATGGGGAAGATTATTACCTGGCAGGCTTGCCTATTGCTGAAAATACGTTTGGCAATGAAATGTTTGTCCAGATGGGGGTTTATGCGCCTGCGGCAGGCTTGGTGATTTTTTTATTACTGTTCTACTTCTTTCGCAGCATCAAGCTCATCATAGCCCCCATGTTACTGGCTATGATGGCAGTCATTTGGGCGATGGGCGCATTGATTTATTCAGGGAACACGATCCATATCATGAGTTCCATGATTCCTATTTTTCTCATGCCCATTGCGGTTTTGGACTGTATCCATATTATCAGTAAACTGCATCAGAGTTACCACAAATACGATACACGAGAAGAAGCGGTACGTGCTGTGATGAAAGAGTTGTTCAATCCAATGCTCTACACTACCATTACGACGATTGTTGGTTTTGTCTCCCTGACTTCAACGGGGATTCCACCTGTGATGGTTTTTGGGATTACAGTAGGATTCGGAGTGTTTCTGGCATGGCTGCTTTCAATGGTTTTTCTTCCGGCTTATACCATGCTCATGGATGAAGAGGCTTTACAAAAATTTGGTCAAGCGGCCTCAGATAAAAAGTCATGGATCATGAATATGACAGTCGGTTTCAAAAACATTGCTGCTAAAGTACCTGTTTTTGTAATTGCAACAGCTACAGTACTACTCGTGCTTTCGGTAGTTGGTATTCAAAAAATTATTGTCAATGACAATCCCGTACGCTGGTTTAAGGAAGGGCATGTTCTGCGTCAAGCCGATCAAGTGATGAATGACAAATTAGCAGGGACTTATATGGCCAATCTCGTGTTTGAACTTCCCTTACCTGCTGATATGAATACAAATTTTTCCACAACAGTTAGTGATCCAGAAGCAGATGCGTTTGGAGATGAAGAAGATGCCTTCAGTGAAGAAGCAGAACAGGCTCCGCTCCCTGACATGAAAAATGGGGAAATTGTGCAATACATGGGGAAAATTCAGCAATATTTGCTTAGTGTGAAAAATCAAGAGGGACAGGTCATTGTTGGTGGAGTCACGTCATTGGTCGACATTCTTCAAAAAGTGGGCAAAACCGCATTGGATGATCCCACACTCCCTGATAATCGTGAGCAGGTCGCTCAGTACATGTTCCTTTTTGAAAGCGGAGATTTGAAAAAAGGCAAAGACATGTGGAAGTTCATCACCCGAGATGGACGTAAAGCACAAATGTGGGTTCAGTTGAAAAATGGAGACAATAATCAGATCAATTACTTGAATGTTCGGCTAAATGAATTCATGCGAACCAATCAGCCACCTACAGTGACTTATCCCAATGGAGAGAATGTCCAATTACAAATTCAATGGTCTGGATTAACCTATATCAATAGTGTTTGGCAGGATGAGATGGTCAATGGGATGCGTTCTGCCTTGATTGGCTCTTTTGGCATTGTTTTTCTGATGATGGTCTTTTTGTTCCGTTCCCTGGTATGGGGAGCTCTTGCCATGCTTCCTCTGTCACTGACCATTTTAGCCATTTATGGTTTCATTGGATATATTGGCAAGTATTACGACATGCCCATCGCCGTGCTTTCCAGCTTAACTCTTGGTTTGTCAGTGGATTTTTCCATCCATTATATCGAAAGCTTGCGAGCTACTTACCGGAAGTTGAAAAATTTTCAGGAAACTTATGAAGAAATTTCCAATGAAACTGCAAAAGCCATCTGGCAGAACGTCTTAGTTATTTCGATTGGATTCATGCCACTCTTTTTTGCCGGCCTGGTGCCGTATGTCACAGTGGGCTCCTTTTTCTTTGCGATCATGTTGGTCAGTGGGGTGAGTACCCTGGTTTTATTGCCCAGTATCGTGACAGTGGGAAAACGTTGGTTATTGAAGGCTCCTCAACAAAAACAGCCAGGGAACCTTTCCAAAGAAGAGGAAAACGAGTCTGATATGGCTCCGACAGTCCAAAAAGTCCAGGTGGCAACAGAACCGACTTGAACAAGAATAAAGCAAAATTCTCTGTGCCACTGTGACTCTGTGGCTGAATAGTAATGATAAGAATAACATAATAAAGGAGAACACCATGAAAACATTACTTTCCCTGTTGCTGACTCTGCTGCTGTTTGCTCCGTCTATAACAACAGCAGCAGAATCTGCCGATGAAATCATGAAGAAAGCCCATTTGAAGTCTTATTATGTGGGGGATGATGGCCGTTCGATCATGGCCATGCTGGTTTATGCAAAAGGTGCGAGCAAGCCGTTGCAAAAAACATTCACCATCCTCAAAAGAGATTTAGAGGAGGGAGGGCGTCAAAAATTCTTTATCTATTTCCAGAAGCCCGCAGATATCAAAAAAACTACTTTCCTGGTCCATAAGTATGTCGATCAGGATGATTACCGACGTCTGTACATTCCCGCCAGTGATAAAGTCATCCCCATTGCTGGTTCTCGAAAACAGGACCCATTCATGGGATCGGATTATTCCTATGAAGACATTTCTGGAAGGCATTTCAGTAAAGATCAACACAGCATAGTTGGAGAAGAAACCATTACTATTCAAGAAAAAAAGAAATCGGTCACTTATCAAACCTATGCCATGGAAAGTGTGCCGAAAGAAAAAGAAGACAAAATTGCCAAAATCAAATCCTGGATTGATAAAACAACATACACCCCTATTCAGGTGGAATTCATCAATCATGATGGCAAAGTCTATAAGCGTTATCGTTCCTACAAAATTCAAACCATTGATGGCTTTCCCACGATCATGAGACGGGTGATGGAGTCACCGTTGGAAGGCACGAGAACTGTGATTTTGCTACATCCTAAAAAAACCAATTATAATTTAGGAATTCCGGAAGACATCTTTGTGGATCGTTCTTTGCGCAACCCTCCGATGAAATATTTAAAATAACTCTATCAGTCTAACGGGGCATAGTCCAAATCAAAATTATTTGCCACAGAGGCACGGAGACACAGAGGGGAAAATAATTTTAAAAACCTTATATAGTACCGTGAATTAGGTTTTGTTTGGCTTCCTCTTTGTCCATGAGACAATCTCCCGAAAACTGTCATGCTGAGCGTAGTCGAAGCATCTCAGAGACCCTTCGACTCCGCTCAGGGGGCGACATTTTCTCCCTCACCATTTTGCGTAAAGTTTAACTATCGAACGATTAAGGAACAATTGTTATGATGAAATGGACATATATGAAGCTCATCTATTTTTTAAGATTACGTTATTTTATAATGTTTTTTGCTGTTTTTATCCTTGGTTTTGGAACAAGTCTGTTGCCAGTCTCTCATGCCACTGCTCAGGATCTGGCTGCAGAAGAAAATGTGTTTGAGGAGGAAGAGGCTGTTTTTGGAGAGGAAGAAAGTGTATTTGGAGAAGAAGGAGCTTCTGGAAGTGAGGAAGCCAGCTTCGGTATCATGGGCGATGATAACCAAATCCAACTCAATGGTTTCCTGGAAATAGAACGTGGAGCACGCATTGGAGAGTCTGATAATCATGAGGAAACCTGGGTATTGGCCAATGAACGGGTGCGTTTAAAAACATCCAAAAGTGTGGACAAGGGTGGTTTTGACCTGAAGTTGGATTTTGTCAAAGATGGAGTGACCCGAGAAACCGAAATTGATATCCGAGAAGCACGTCTGCGGTATTCTCCGGTCAGTTGGATGGATTTGAGCATAGGCAAACAGGTTTCCACCTGGGGTGTTGGGGATTTGATCTTCATCAATGACCTGTTTCCCAAAAACTGGGTCAATCTGTTTGCTGGACGTGATATTGAGTCTTTGAAAGACTCTTCCAATGCCGTTCGGATGACTTCCTATTTTGGTGATTGGAGCTGGGATGTTGTTTGGACACCTGAGTTTGATCCCGATACCACTCCGACGGGCTGCCGTTTTTCTATGTTTGATCCCAATCAGGCAATGCCAGTGGCCAATCTGGATTCCTGTGGAGAACCATTGTCTGTGGATGAACAAAATAATCAGGATGAAAATGGGGAAATTGCCATGCGTTTGAAAACCCAATTTGGTGCCCAGGAGGTGGCTTTTTATGGCTACAATGGATTTTGGAAAAATCCGAAAGGAATCAAATTTGATCAGCAGGCAGGCTCGTTCAAACCCTTTTATCCACGATTGGGAGTCTATGGACTCTCCAGTGAAGGGCAGTTCGGGCCAGGGATTATTTTTCTGGAAGCAGGACATTACCGGTCTTACGAAGATGAAGACGGAACCGATCCTTTGATTGAGAATTCCAATGTGCGCACAATGGTGGGCTACAAGTATCAACTCAGTGCTGATTTGACTGCCAGCGGGCAAGTCATGTCAGAAAAGATGCTCAACTATGACAATTATGAAGAGCATCTGCCAATGGGGATGATTGCTAAAGATGAAGTGCGCAATACAGTGACACTTCGGCTCGTGCAAACCGCCCAACAGGAAACCTTAAGAATTTCTTTCTTTGTGTATCACCGTCCTCAGCATCGTGACGATTATTTACGGTACTGGATCAACAAACGCTT
>JANQHV010000447.1 GCA_028282505.1 SAR324 cluster bacterium
TATCATGATTTTTTATCGAATCGCAAAGATATTTATTCGGTGATCAAGGTTCGTGTTGAAAATACAGGAAGTGATCCTATCAATGCTTATAATCTCCAATCTCTGAGATTTTATATCAATGGAGAAGGCGCTGAAAGGTATCATCTCTATGACCTGCTGCTGCACGAAGCAATTGGAGTCGCTATCAATTCAGACTTTAGAGAGCAACCCTATTGGCTGCCACCCACCGCTATTACTCAACAAGGCTTTCAAGCGGAACAAGCGGTGTTGCCCTATTCAGATCAATCGCATCAAGGGTATCGCTACCTTCAGGAATATTTTGCGTTCCCTGAAAAATTTCTCTTTTTTGATTTGGAATTTGGAGAAAATGTCCTGGAAGCCAGTGAATGGCTCGATTTATTTTTCTTATTTGACCGGGAAATTGGAAACCCGGGACTCACCCCCACTTCCCTGGTATTGAATTGCTTCCCAATGATCAATTTGTTCTCCAAAACAACCGTGCCGATTCACATCAATCACCGTCAATATGAGTACAAATTACTGCCAGATGACCGCCTGTATCGTTATTGTGAAGTCCATACGGTGAGAGAAGTTTTGCTGAAAAAGCCAGGAGTACGCCAGATTCAGGCATCACCAATGTTTTTGGTAGATGGTGAAGAATCCGAAGCGCCCCCTCAAGTCTATTGGACGCAACGGAGAGAGGTGAGCCAACTGAAGTCACTGCCCGGTACCGAAACGTGGCTTTCTTTTCATAATCCCAATTTAAACCTAGCTGACCCCCCTGGGGAATTATTGTTTGCGAAAACCCTTTGTACCAATCGGGATCTTGCTGAAAAAATGCAAGCCGGGAGTCTCTGCCGTTTGGAAGGGGGGGGACCTGGTTCCGCAGCCATCTTATTGAGCAAACCAACGGCTCATCAGTCCCCTCCTCTCCATGGTAAACAACCGTGGGCTTTAATCTCACACCTCAGTCTCAATCATCTGTCGTTGGATGGGGGAGGTGCCAGCGCGCATGCTTTGAAAGATATTTTGAAACTCTATGCGTCCTCCTCCAATCCCGCCATTGGAAGACAAATCGATAGTCTCCATGCATTGTCGTGTCAGAGTACCGTTCTTCGTGTGGGTCCCGATGCATGGCGTGGTTTCTGCCCAGGAAAAGAAGTGGTGATGACTATTGACGAACAGATTTTTAAAGGAGGCAGCCCATTACTTTTTGCTGAAGTGCTGAGTCGTTTTTTTGCAATGTATGCCAGCTTGCACTCGTTTACACAGTTGGTCTTAAAAAGCCGTCAGCGCGAAGGAGAATGGCAACGCTGGCCGGCCCGAGTGGGGGAACAGATTATTTTATGATTTTACTGGAATTCTCTCCTGTCAAATTGCGTCAAAATGACCCACCATGAAACGTATGAGTTATTTTGATCCAATTTCAAAAATTATTATAAATTTCAATAATTTAACTATTCTAAACCTATTTAAAATAGTATTCATGTGTGTCATTTTGGGCTTGGGCTATAATGCTGCGACTAATTACAGTTAATTAGAAATAAGGATTCAAATTCTTGTTGTGGCAGTCTTACTCTGAATCCTAATCGTCATCTTAAATCCTGCGAAATTAGGGAATTAAGATGAGGAGCAAGATTAAGATAATGATGTCTGGTCTCTCACCTAAAAGAGTGGGGATCAGGAAAAAGAAGAGCTTTATACAAAATTCTAACTTTTTTTTCTATGGCACAACAATTGTAGAAAAGGAATCGAAGGCTTAATATCGACTCAGAACATTATCCCAAATCTGCTGAAACTATAGATACTAAAGACCACCTTAAATTGTGGGTAAACCGATGCGCACTATAGATGTTCTGCATCTGACCTCTTCATCAAAAGCGGATGAGTTTTATTCATCCTTGCAATCGCTAAAACGCGATTATCAAGTTTATAAATCCTTCAATCACACCCAATTGAAGCGGCATCAAGGGGTTCGTCCGCTCCTAGCCTTGGTCGATAATCAATCAGAATTAGAACTTTCCGCATTTGAAGAGCCCGACTCATTAACGATTGATCTTTTGGCACTGTTTGATAGCCAGCCTCAAAAACATCAAGCCCTCTTACCCCATAGCCTTGATATTTTAATTTCACCGTTCACAACCCAAGATCTTATCTTGAAATTGGGGACATTAGGAAAAAATGCCATCCACACGCCAGATCAAGTTTCGGCCCAAATTGCTCCCTCCTCTGGCCTGGCTATGGTCGGTCAATCTGAGCGTTTCCTGCAAATGTTGGATGAGTTGAAGCAGATTGCCCAATATGAAGAAGTTTCTGTACTCATCAAAGGGGAAACTGGAACGGGTAAAGAGCTGGCTGCTCGTGGTATTCACTATGAAAGTCCACGCAGAGACGGACCTTTTGTACCAGTCAACTGCGGTGCTTTGAATGATGAACTGTTTTTGAGTGAGTTATTCGGTCATGAAAAAGGAGCCTTCACGGATGCCAAGCAAACACACAAAGGACTTTTAGAGCAAGCCAATGGAGGAACTATTTTTCTCGATGAAATCGATAGTCTTTCGCCACGAGCTCAGGTGGCCTTATTACGATTTTTACAAGAACAAGAATTTCGGCCATTAGGAAGTCAAAAGTTAAAAAAATCAGATGTCCGTGTGATTAGTGCTTCAAATCAGAACTTAGAAAGCTTGATAAACCAGGGCTCCTTTCGTGAGGATTTATTCTACCGACTGGATATTCTTGATTTGGAATTACCGCCGCTGCGGGAACGTCTTGGCGACATTGAATTATTATGCCAACATTTTCTAGATTGTTTCAGTCGACAGTATGACCAATCCGAAAAAAAATTACACCCCACTACGTTGAATTGGATGCTCGATTATTCCTGGCCTGGAAATATTCGGGAATTAGAGAATTATTTGCTTCGCATGTTTATTCTCACGCCATCTGAATACATTTATGTTCCCGTAACCAAAGGCCGCCCCTTTCAGGGGCATGCCGATTTGCCAGAACCGTCTGAGGCACTTTCCTGTGATGGCGAATTCAATGTTGAAAAAGCCAAGGCCGTTGAACAGTTTGAGCGGCAATACATCCATCGGGTGTTGAAGCTAACCAAAGGCAATGTATCATTGGCCGCCAAACGAGCGGGTAAAGAGCGCCGAGCCTTTGGGCGCTTGGTCAAAAAGTATGGGATTAATCGTCAACTTTACCTGAAAGAAGCATGACCTGGTTGATCAAATTTGGTTTGCTACTGTCTATTGGTTTGTTCGGAATCTTCATGCTGTTGACCGGATTGACCTTGTCTGGATTGGAATCATTACCCGGCTGGCTCAAACCATCCCTGCCTGAAGTTGAGGCTCAAGCGACTGCTGAGGCCATACCAACAGAAAAAGAAACAAGCCCCACCGAATCCTCAAAAGAGAAATCAGAATCATCCGATCCCGTGCAGCTATCCGAATTTATGTTGCCCCGCGTTCCACCTGAAAAAGCGAAGTACACCTTAGAGGTGGGGCTGTATGCCAAGAAATCACTGGCCTCCGATGCCTTACAGAAGTTGGAAGAAGCAGAACTGAAATCGCAATGGTTTGAAGTGAAGGATTCTCAAGGAATAGAATGGTTTCTGTTAGCTGCGGGAACTTATCCCTCTCAAGATGAGGCCCGTCGAGATCTCTATCGCTTACTCAATCGCTTCAGCCTCTCCAACCGTATCGTTTTGCTCCCACCATCCGAGAAATGAAAATTTTTCACCTAGACAAGTGTTTTAAAAATTAGCCACAAAGAACACGAAGAACACTAAAAAATGGATTTTTAACAGAAGTTCTCTCATTTTCTTCGTACTTTTAGTGAGAGTTACTCCATGAGTGACACATGTTACGTGTACGAATCTTGCTAAGAACCTGTTTGGAAAAGATGGTTCGTCGCGAAAAATCGACCTCGTTGAGCGGATTTTTGAGAAAATTTAAGGCGAATAGCGAGCCTATTTAACGAAATTTTCTCAAAACAGACGCTAATGAGGCGGTTTTGCAGCAGAATCAGGTTTTTCAAACAGGTTCTAAAGATGATCCGCCTTCATAAGAAATATCCTGCATTCCATAAAAGGCACAAAGGCAGCAGGACATATCAAATCACAATTTCCCCATCACATGAGGGACTGGACGTTTCCAACCGGCCATCCCCCACTCTGGCACAAAAATCATTGAAAAATCGGCAGCACCCCGATGACCAAAATAAATCAGCGACGTGGCTGCATTTCGGTTTTGGGTGATCACCCAGTATTGATCGCCACGCATTAAAAATCGATCTTCTTCTGCATAAACCCAGAGGTCTGCCAATGCAATCGTGGGTGCCATCCAAACTTGAAAATCGGCCTCTCCAAGTTGCTGGGTTTGAAAAATTATAGCCATTTTTTACTGTTTGTTATTTTTCTGTTAGTGTTTTCTAGGTACTCAAAGCCGTACTACGGGCACCTGAAAATAGTCTTTGTCAGCGCTCAACAGTAGCATCTAGCCACCACTCAATGTCCATAAACGATCCCGGCCACGCAATGCTCGTGATGGAAGCAATAAAGAGACGCTATCCAGCCGAGTATGATAGAGAGTCAACATAGTCTCCCACTCATGAGCTTCATTTGGAAGGAATCTCTCCATTCATAATTTAAGCTCCAATTGTAAAATTTCCCCCGGTTTTTTATTGGCCGATCCGTCAAATCATTCGTACCCTCACCTGGAGAAACTGGGACTTAATTGACCCACCCTTCTCCCACGGACTCATAATGGATTGAAAACAAGTCTTGAATGAGCCCCTCAAACACATAATTTGCAACCACCTAGGGATTTTGTAATTTTCCCAGGGGGATGTCCCGATCCGGCAAGTGTAAAGCACTGTCCACTTCGGCATCAAATGGGATAATGGTCGCTTTTCCAGAGTTTAAGTACGGTTGATGATAAGGATGGTAGGAAAGAAACGAGCGCGTGTTTGCGGAAATATCAATGAGGAGATAGCAAAAAGAAAGTCCTTTCTCTCCGCACCGTATCAGAGAGTCACGATTTTCTCCAAAAACAAATAGGCAAATCCTTCACATCCTGCCCCCATTTCCAACAAATAAAGCGGTAGTTGGCAATCTATAGTTCGTCCCAAGATTCCATTAGGGTACAATTAAAGCGTGGAAAGAAGCAAATGTCTCTAGCTCCTCTATCATTTGTCAAAAATCGGTTTGTGGATAATCATCACCTCGTTTCCTAACCAAACATTGTGCCGATATAGCCCACACACAATAAACTGGTAACGTTATTGAAATTAAACAATTAAAATCAAAGTATACGAAATGGAAAGTCGGTGTAAAAACCCTACCCGTCACGGGATTGGGTCTTCATCACCCCATCTCAAGCAGTATCACGATTTAAAAAGAAAAGAAAAAAATGGGACAGGCGAATTAAATGGGCCACAATCACATCTTTAGGAAGTCATAAACAATGTATGTAAAGGTTTAACGACTGCTTCATCTTTTCATTGGGCCCATTTCAGCGTCCATCTTTCTTATTTCACATTCCCCATTATCGTTTTCTTACACACTACCCCGACCCTCTTTAGTTAGTCGTCATTACCTCGGCTAGTATCGTCAGTTCTCGTTCACCGGTGCTGACTTGCTCGATCCCGTTTTCAAATCCTTGCACATTGGTTTCCTCGCATGTTCGTTCGTAGGCATAAGAGATGTTCATTCACGGCCAACATTGATCATTGATACGGGATTCCCATAATTCGGATCCCTGTTGGGTCATTACGTCTTCGGCAGTTAAACCTCATGTCCCTTTCATTATCTCACACGATTAATCAATTTTATCTCTTTAACTCGCGTTCACGCGTTACCCTCGCATCAATTGGTCGACGGGGTCACACCATCGGTTGTCATAGCGCTATTCGTTGGCGGTCATATTGGTGGTTTTTCCACCTTCATTGGCGACGAGTGACGTGTAACAAGCTTTGGCATTACTTCCCTGCTATCGATCTTTTTATTTACGTGTCCCCCATGTCGCTCCGCTGATAGCGAGCGATTGTTCACACGTTTACTGTGCCCAGCCGCCAAGTCTATGAAGTTAATTTTGTTATGTCGAGTCTGATACCCTTGTATTTTTCCACCTTGTGCACCAAATATCAGGTCCATTACGCTTTTAGTTGCGGATAATGCAGTTTTTGTCATCATGTCGTGATAGGCTAGGCTTTTATCGGGAGCTTTCAGTAGCTGTACCGATTCCGGCTTGAGCAGTGTTCGCTCAGTTCTATTTCTATTGTATGCGCGTGATATATCATCTGGAAGTTTTTCAGCGTACCCCGAGTACATTCGTTTTATAAATGCATCTTTATTCTCGTTAGGCCCCAGAGTATTTGCTATTGTTTGCACGTATTCATCATGTAGTATATTCCTTGCACTTTGACCGTACACTTGATTACCGAGTTTCACATCGGTCAAAGCAGGTCCAATTATATCGACACCTTCCCGTATTTGTCCAGATTTTCCTTTCCCCCTGGTCTGCGCGTCAACCAGCTGATTATTCCCTATTTCGGTGCTCACTTTATATTGGTGGTCCCGGAGTTCTTTTTCGGTTGGAGGCGTCACAACTGCATATGCTTTGTTTTTATCCATTCCATTTTTAGGATCAAGCGAACCAAGTGTACCCGTCGGATTCATTATTCGGTCGTACACAGTTTGTTGGAGATCCGCGAATTCATTTGTTGTAACACCACGCCTTTGCCCATCGAAATATTCGTCTACAGCGGTTACCTTATTCCCTGCGTCATGCCAACCCTTCAGTGGGTTTATCAGTCGCTCTAGCTTTATT
>JANQHV010000131.1 GCA_028282505.1 SAR324 cluster bacterium
GGTGGAGCTTGTGAAAGATGCTGTATCAGATGCAGAACTGGTGGAATTCCTGAACCGTTTGCTGGAGCAGGAAATCATTCCTTATGTCAATATGCCGACGGAATATTTAGAGGAATATGCGGCAAGTGTCTTAGGCCGTTTCAAAAATCCTTATATCAATCATAAATTTCTTGATATCTCGTTAAACTCCATGACGAAGTTTAAAACCAGGCTGTTGCCACAGTTCCTTGAATACTGCAAAAAAAATGGCAGTGTTCCGCCTTTAATGTCACTATCTTTGGCGGCCTTGATATACTTCTATCAAGGTGAGAATGAAGGCAAAAGCTTTCCTGTAAAAGATGACAAACGGTTTCTCGATTTATATCGAGATTTGTGGAGCAATCCAGTCCAACTGACTCAGGATCGGGCTGAGAGAATCGTAGGACAGATCCTGGACCTTGAAGATCACTGGGGGATAGTTTTATCGAATATTGAAGGGTTGCGGGAAAAAATGGCAAGCGATATAATTTCTATCCATAACAAGGGAATGCGAACTACTCTCAGGGAAAATCTCAGATGATCAGACTGTTTCAAATCGACTCTAAAGATAATGTTGCCGTCGCTTTAACTTCCATTAACCAGGGAGACACGGTCACCATTGGTGTCGGGGAAAGTTTCCCCGTGCAGGAACAGATTCCTGTTGGACATAAAGTGGCGTTTGCAAACATCGCCGCAGGCCAGCCAATTATCAAATACGGAGCGATCATTGGCCTGGCAACATGTGATATCCGTCAAGGGGAGATAGTACACACTCACAATTTACGGACAGGGCTCTCAGGACAGGAGAATTATACCTACGAACCAATCCACTCGAAAATACAGCCCAAGGAAGGTTTCGGTGAACAACCTCTTAGAGTATACCGTCGCAGCAATGGAAAGGTTGGCATTAGAAATGAGCTTTGGGTTGTGCCGACAGTTGGCTGTGTGAATGGTGTTGCCGCAAGCATAGTTAAGGCGTTTCAAGATGAGTATCCTGACAGTTCCAGTGTGGATGGAATTTATAGTTTTTCTCACCCATATGGTTGTTCCCAGCTTGGAGATGATCATGAAAGAACAAAAAAGATCCTGCAGAACATCGCTCTTCACCCCAACACCGGAGGTGTTCTGATTCTTGGACTTGGTTGTGAGAACAATCAGGTCGACATATTCAGAGATACCATGCCTGAAGCAATTGATCCTGAACGTATGGCTTTTCTTAAGGCCCAGGCTGTTGAAGATGAAGTCGCGGAAGGTGTCGAATTACTCCGGCAGTTGTATGGCAGGGCCGCAAAGGACCAACGTGTTCCGGGGGCCTGGGAAGACATCGTCGTTGGACTGGAATGTGGCGGCTCAGATGCTTTTTCGGGTATCACGGCCAACCCGTTGATTGGCAAAATATCAGATTATATAGTAGCTGGTCAGGGGACTACTGTCTTGACTGAGGTTCCTGAAATGTTTGGTGCTGAGCATATCCTCATGCAGCAGTGCGCCAACCGAGAGGTATTCGAGAAGGTAGTTGATATGGTCAATGATTTCAAGAATTACTATATTCAGCACAATCAACCAGTGTATGAAAATCCTTCTCCAGGCAATAAACAGGGAGGGATCACTACTCTTGAGGAAAAATCCCTTGGTTGCACACGCAAAGCCGGTAAATCAACAGTTGTGGATGTGATCAAAATGGAGATGCAGGTCAGTAAAAAAGGCTTGAACTTATTATATTCGCCTGGAAATGACATTGTGGCGACAACGGCTTTGGGAGCGGCTGGCTGTCAACTGGTGCTTTTCTCCACGGGGCGGGGTACTCCCCTTGGTGGATTTATTCCAACCATGAAAATCGCCTCTAACTCGCCACTGGCAAAACGAAAAGCCAACTGGATAGATTTCAATGCCGGTAAAATAACAGAACCCGATGCTGATCAAGAGGAGATTTTCAACAGCTTTATCAAAGAGATCATTGAAATCATTAATGGAAAACCAACTTCTGCGGAAATACGAGCCAACCGGGAGATTGCTATTTTTAAGACCGGTGTCACTCTGTAACAGGGTTTTACCAGCACAAGGTTTCTTTTGTCTGAATGTACGGAGTATTGTAATATTTTATTGTTCATGTGGGATGGTGATGACAAATTCAGTGTGTTCCCCTTCTTCACTTCGCACACGGAGGGAACCCTGGTGTTCTTGGACAATGATATCGTAGCTGAGCGAGAGCCCTAGCCCAGTTCCAGAGCCAGTGGGTTTGGTGGTGAAAAAAGGTTCAAAGATTTTGTCAACATTTTCCTGAGGGATGCCATTGCCATTGTCCCAGATACGGATTTCTATCTGGTCCTCTTTATTTTCTGTTTTCACTTTCACCAATGGGAGGAAGTCTGTCGTGTTGTTTTGGCATTTTTCACGAACCGCATACAGGGCATTGTTCAGGATGTTCAGAAACGCACGACTGATGTTTTGCGGGACAACATTGACGTTCCCAATGGATTGATCAAAATCAGATTTCAAGGTGACATTGAATGTACTGTCGAGTGCACGCATGCTGTGGAATGCCAGATCGGTGTATTCTTGAAGAAGATTATTGAGGAGTGTTGGTCGCCATTCCGTGTCTTCGCTGCGTGAATGGAAAAGCATGGTCTGAATAATACTGTCTGCTCGTTTTCCATGTTTATTGACTCCCATTGATGCGGTTTTAATCATGTTCAGGATTTGTTGAATTTCTTCTTTATTTTGATCTTCCTGGCTTAATTCATTTTCTAGATCGGTTGCGAGAACGACACATTGTTCGGCAAAATTGTTGACCAGGTTGAGCGGGTTTTTCAGTTCATGGGAAATACCTGCTGTCATATTGCCAAGGGATGCTAATTTTTCCTGAACAATCAGTTGCTGTTGTGCTTTTTGCAAGGACTCTAAGGATTGTTGCAATTCCGACGTTCTCTCCTTGACTCGTTGTTCCAGCTCTTCATTCAGTTTTTTGATTTTTGCTTCTGCTTCTTTACGTTCCGTAATATCTTCCACTGCGCCATTGTACCATTTGATGCGACCTTCCTGGTCATATTGTACTTCTACACTGAGTTCAACCCAGATGGGGGTGCCTTCTTTTTGTTTGAGTTGTAGTTCATAGTGTTTGCAATATCCGTCTTTTTGGAGTTTATCCAGCAATTTTTGACGTTGTTCGGAACTGTTATATAAATTGGTAACGGGGACTTCTTTGAGTTCTGCAAAGCTATTATAATGGAAAATTTTGAGCATGGCAGTGTTGGCCTGCAGGAAGTAGCCCTTGGCGCTGATACGATAAATACCCACGTTGATCGATTCGATCAAGGTACGGTACTGCTCTTCTCTTTTACCCAGAGATTGGTAGAGTCGTGCATTTTCAATGGCAATGGCCATCTGAAAAGAAAGCACTTTTAACAAATCCAGGCGTTCTTTGGAAAACACATCAGAAACCAAATTGTTTTCCAGGTAAAAAATTCCAATCAGTTGTCCTTGTTTGATCAAAGGAATGCACAATGCTGACAAAATTTGATGATGCTGGAGGTAGGGATCTTGGGCAAATTCCCTCTGCTTGGATGCATTTTTCAAGACAAGGGTTTTTTGTGTGCGTATGACATAATAAATGACACTAACGGGAACGACTGGTAGCATGTGAGCTAAATCCTCATCAATGGGGAGGGATTGCAAAACAGTAGTATGGTCACTATCCATTGTTTTTTCAGCTTCTATCAGCCAGTGTCCATTTTTTTCGAGGAGCAAAACTCCCTTTTGTGCTCCTGCGTTTTCAATGACAATATGCATGATTTGCCGTAGCAGTGTTGCTAAAACGATTTCTCCAGAAAAGGCCTGAGTGGCTTTGATGACGGTATTTAAATCCAACATACCGCTAGGATCTCCACTGGTGGTGCTAATGGACTGGAGATGATTGAAATTGGTGGATTGTTCTGAAAACAACTGGGAGAGTAATCCTGGGTACTTTTCAAGCAAATTTTTGACTTTGGCTTCTGCTCCCCATTGGAGGTAACCCTGATAAGCGGATGTCATGTAAGTTTTGGCAATTTCCGGGTATCCGATCTTGAGGTAGAATTTTGCTGCTAATTCATTGCCGATTGCTTCGTTTTGAAAATATCCATTTTCGTTTGCAGAGATAATTCCTTGTTGGTAAAGCCGCATGGCATCTAAAGTGTTTCCCGAAATATTTTGCATTTCAGCATCAATCAGCCAATACTTGTGCAGGAAATTGGCTGAACAATGACCTGCCCAGGCTTTCATTTGCTTTTGATAAGTCTCCAGCTTTTTCCAATACATTTTCTTTTTCAGATGATCGGCTTTTGGATAGAGAGCTATCAAGGTCAAAGAGGTGTAAAAGTAGTGCTCGGTAATTTGTACCATGCCAGAAGCAGTATCAATGGTTTTTTCTGCTTCTTCGGACATGAGCAGGGCTTCTTCATAGTATTCAAAGAGGTACAGGATTTGGGTTTTCAGGATATGATACCAATTCAAGGGAGGCTTCATTTGATTGATTTGCATGCGCTGGAGAACCTGTGTTTCTTGAACATGCCCATCTGAGAAACTTTTGGAATCATGTGTTTTTCCTCGCAGACACAGGCCCATTTGCTGAGTTACGATTAAAAATGGAGCTAACTCGTGAATGGTTTGTTCTAGAAATGGAATATGTTTTTGTACTTCTTGGTGAATGGTTTCCAGTGGATCTCCTCTGAGAATCCTGGTGCGAGTAATAATGCATAAAGACCATGCCGCATAATAGAACTCCCCCGTATTCATGGCATATTGATAGGCTTGATTGGAGTAATCGATATCCGTTCGTATGTGCTCCCGCCAACTGTTGATCAAAAGTGCCATGACCATATAACTTCTGCATTTGAAGGCATCATACTTTTCAGAAACCTGGATACCCAATTTTCCAAATTCATGCCCTAGTTCGTAATCGCCAAGATTGCCTAAGATGACTCCGCAAATACTGTAACCATAGGCAGAACTGTCTGTGTTTCCGTATTTCAATGAGGTATTGAGCATGGTGAATCCAACCCAGGGATATAATAAATAAGGACTGATAAAATAGGCTGAAGAGATCAAGTTCATCAGAATGCCCATCATGCTTTTTCTATCTTGGTCCTGCATATCCGGTAAATGGATTAACTTTTGAATTTCCTGATCCCGAAGATCCGTTTGCATGGCTTTAAATTCCTGATCAATGGCTTTTCGAATCTCATTATCTCCCATCGGTAAATGCACTTTGAACAGGGCCAATCCCTCCCTTGCCAATTGGATCACATGATAGTGTTTTCCCAAACTCCGGTAGAGCGCCATCTTAGTGGTATAGATTTTGGCCTTGTCGGTATCTGCTTGAACACGTTGAAAGAGGATACCAAAACTTTCTTCAGATACCTCAAAATTTCCATTCAAATACTCACATTCTGACCGCTCCAGATGGAGGGAAAATGAAAGTCGATAGTGTGTTTTCCATCCTTCTTCTCCTAACAGCAGGATTCCTTTTTTTAAATACTGGAGAGCCGTTTCATAGGCCGTCGATTCTTTGGCTTTTCTGCTGGCCTGCAAATTGAACTCGGCACATTGGACTTTTTCTTCTTGGTGAGCAATCAATTCTGAGCCAATATTGATATGATCGGTGATTGTATAAATGTTGTCTTCTAATTGGTCAGGTGCAGTATTTTTCAGAAGCAGCCGACCAATTTTCAAATGAATGCTATGTCTATCTGCTTCTGGGATTAATGAATAAGTGGCATACTGAACACGTTCATGTAAAAATTTATATTCGGGTATCTCTGATTGTGCATCAAGCATTTCTGCTTTGATTCCCAGAGTATGGTTGGTTGAGTTGGGATCTTCGATTTCCATGAACTGATATTTGTCTCCTATTGGCATAATCAGTCCTTGTTGGAGGGCCTCCCAAAGAATCTCAGAAATCTGTGATGCTGGTGCATCATTCACAACAGCCAGTGTGTTCAAATCAAATTGTTGTCCAATACAGGAGGCTAACTTTAAGATGTCTCGACAGGAATCAGAAAGCTTTTCCAATTTTTCTGTGAGTAATTGCACGACGTTGTCGGTAATATTCTGTTTTTGGATTTTCTGGATATCCCATTGCCAGGCCAACTGTTTGTAATCAAACGCAATCAATCTCTCTTGATACAACATTTCGATAAATTGATTTAAAAAGAAGGGGTTTCCTCCTGTTTTTTTCCGGCATAGTCGAGCTAATGGTTGAGAATGTTGCAGTTCGCATTGCAGTGTGTCTGCAATGAGTCGATTGACTTGCTTGAGTGAGAGTGGTTCAAGATTTATGTGGTGAGTGATGATTTGTGCTTGCTGGGCAGTTTCCACCATTTTTGTTACTCGATCCGGTGGATTTGATTCCTCGCTGCGGTAAGCTCCAATCAGGAGCAGGTATGGTATGGGATTTTTCATCAATTGTTCAATCAATTGCAGCGATGGAGAGTCGGCCCATTGCAGGTTGTCAAAAAACAGAATGAATGGGTGTTTGGCAGAACCGATTGCCTGAATGATGCTGTGAAACAACGCATTGAAACGCTTTTGTGATTCAGCAGGAGAGAGATGCGGAACTGGAGGTTGCTTGCCTATGATGTGTTTCAGCTCTGGAATCACATCAATAATGATCTGTCCATTGGTTCCAACAGCTTTGGTTAATTTTTCTCTCCAGCGTGTGATCAATTCTTCTGACTGTGTGATGATTTGATGGATTGCTGTCCGGAATGCCTGGATGATAGCAGAATAAGGGATGTTACGATTCAGCGGGTCAAAACTCCCTGAAATGAAATAGCTGTGCTTTTGAATAATGTGTTTGTGAATTTCATGGACCAGTGCTGTTTTTCCAGTTCCTGCATGCCCTGTCACTATCAATGTGACAAAGGTTCCACGGCTCACTTGATCAAAAGCAGAAAACAGGATGTCAATTTCTTCCCGACGACCATATAATTTTTGAGAAAATTGAAACTTGTCCGAATAATCTTGCTGAGCAATCTCAAATGTTTCTGAAGTTTTTTGCTGGATTTGATGCAAGCAACTCTGTAAATCGACTTTGACTCCGAAAGCACTCTGGTAACGATCTTCAGCTGTTTTTGCCATCAGCTTTTTTAAAATGTCCGATAGTATTTTGGGGATCTTCGGATTAGCTTTTCTGGCAGAAGGAGGCGGTTTGGCAATATGGCAATGGACGAGTTCCATGGAGTCAGCAGCTTGGAATGGCAATTGTCCAGTAAACATGGCATAAAGAGTGACTCCCAAAGAATACAGATCCGTGCGAAGATCGATGGGGCGATTCATCCGTCCTGTCTGTTCGGGCGACATATAAGCCAGAGTGCCCTCCAAGACCCTGGGGTTGAGGAGTTGAGGGGTTTCTATGGGAAGTTCGGTGGCAATACCAAAGTCAATAATTTTCAGTTGATCCGTTTTTCGATTCCAAATGATGTTGGAGGGGTTGATATCTTTGTGGATCCAATGTTGTTGGTGTATTTGTCCGAGTATTTCTGTGATCCGGATGGCCAGAGGCAATAACTCGGTTAATTCGATCTGACTGAAGGAAAGGACTTGTGCTAAGGAATCTCCGCCAAAATCCTCCAGCACCATGACCAGGCTGTTTTTGTAATTTTTGAGTTCATGGGCTTGGATGATATCAGCGAGTTGGATTTTGCGAATGATTTCATATTCTCGCCGGAAGCGGGTGAGTTCTGCCAGACTGGGGTATTCTTTTTTTAGAATTTTCAGAATGACAGGCTTGTCGCCTTTTTTAGAATAGCCCCGATAAACCAGTGATTGAGAACTTTCATAGAGCTGTTCTTTGATTTTGTAACCAGAAACTGCAACTCTCATGGAACCACTCCTGGTAGTTGGTGTCTTACCAACTATGTTAACAAGCCCCTGTCCACTTTAGCTTTTAGTTGGATTCTGCTTCAAAGTAAAGTGTTTTTCTCCTGGTTGAGTGATCGCAAGTAGAAAATCTTCATAAATTGATAGTTTATTAGTAGGGAAAATCAGAGATGCTCATGACATTTGATGTTTTATTCTTCTAATGGATGACATTCAGTTTCTTTGGTAAAGCAGATCAACAAGAATGAGAGTATTGGCCAGCCTGCCATGAGAACAAATCCACTTTGGTAGGTTTCCAGGCTATAGGTCTTGATACCATTGAGTGTTGTTCCATCCCAACCTTGTGCCAACATCAGTCCAACCCCAGGTTGTAGCAGCATAGGTCCTATCATGACTCCCATATTGATAACACCGGATACGGTACCTGCCAAGTGTGGTGGTATGGATTCTTTGGCATAAGCAAAGCCAATAATCATACAGCCTGATGTAAATCCTGCAACAAGGAGTAGGAGGATCAGCAGGGTTTGTGGCATGGTTGGATAAACCACGAGCAATGTCCAGCAGATTGCAACACCACCACAACCAAGAATATATAGGGGTTTACGCCGTTTGATGCGATCAGACAGACTGCCAAATACAGGCCCCCCAATTGCCCAGGCAATCAGAATCGCTGAACAAAGTGCTGCAGCATCACTCGTTGAAAAATCATGATGTGTGGTTAAAAAGGGCACTCCCCATAAACCCGAAAAAGTAAGAATACTGCCGACAATTCCACTGGGAACCATAGCCAAAAGCCAGGTATTTTGATAGTGAAGAACGGCTTTTAAACCGGCTAAAGCGTTTGTCCATTGTTGAGATTCCCTTGGTGTTTCACTGTAGACGTAACTGTTATAGCCTTTTTCGGCAGGATCATCCCGCACGATGATCCAGATGCTCAGTGCTGTTAAAAAAGGTAAAATGGCTGAAAAGCCTATGGTCATCCGCCATCCATAGGTTTTCACCAAAAAGTGAAGTGGAACACCAGCACAGATAGCGCCTAAAATACCAACCAGGAGAGCCATGCCAGAGGCTAAGGCAAACAACTTAGGAGCAAACCAATGATTGGCCAGTTTCAACATCCCAACAAAAGCAACTGCTACGGAGCCTCCAATCAAAAAACGACCAATTCCCGCAAATGTGGCTGTGCTAGCAAAGGCGAAGATCAAGGTGCCAATTCCAGCTATTAGTGCACCGATTGATAACAAACGACGGGCTCCCAAAACATCAGATAAGATACCAGTGGGGATCTGCATGGCAACATAGCTATAAAAATAAAATGCGGAAAGATTGCCCAGTGCGGTAGCGTTCAATTCAAAAGTACTGCTCAATTCGGATGTCATCACGCCCGGTGCCACCCTCTGAAAAAAACCAAATAAATAGAAGGTTGCACCGAGGCCCCAGACTGTCCAAGCTAATTTGAGGGGAGGGAAGTTTGTTTTAGACACTTAAAATTTACCTGTATCTTCCTCATCAAAGGAAATCAAATCCGCTCCTGATGGTGCAGAGGCAGGTTCCTGTGAAGGGGGAGTGGGGTTAACGGGATCCATGGCGACAGTTGCGGGTTGTTGTGGCAAATTGGGAATCTGTGCAGGCGGAGTCTGGTAAGCAGCAGTGGTTGTACCTTGTAAAAAAGAAGATTGTTGTCTCAGGGTAAAACTGGACACCAACCGTTTCAGACTTTCTGCTTGTCCTGTGAACTCCTCACTGGCAGAAGCCGTTTCTTCGGCAATTTGAGCACTTTGCTGAGTGGTTTGATTCAATTGGCCAATTCCCCGATTGATTTCTTCCACCCCTCTTGCTTGTTCGTTACTGGCTGTGGAGATCTCGTTAACCAGATCCAGTACTTTGGTAGAGCCATTGACAATTTCCTGTAGGGAACTCGCCATTTCTTCAGCCATTTTTGCACCGGTTTCTGTTTTTTTGACAGAGTCCTGAATAATTTGGGCGGTTTCTTTAGCGGCCTCCGCACTCCGTCCCGCCAAGCTGCGGACTTCTTCGGCTACGACGGCAAACCCTTTTCCATGAACACCTGCGCGTGCTGCTTCGACTGCCGCATTGATGGCCAGAACGTTCGTTTGGAAAGCAATTTCATCAATGGTTTTGATGATATTGGAAATATTTTCAGAAGCTTGATTGATTTCTTTCATGGATTGCAACATTTGTCCCATCTGTTCATTGCCTTCTTCGGCCTGTTTGCTGGCAGCAACCGCCAATTGACTGGCTTGTCCGGCATTATCTGCATTCCCTTGAATCTGGGAGCTGACTTGCTCCATGGAAGAAGAAATCTGCTCTAGTGCTGAAGACTGCTCTGTGGACCCTTGCGAAATGATCTGACTGGACTGAGAAACCTGGTTGGCTCCATTGACCATTTGATCTGCTGAATTAGTCACCTGAGATAAGGTCTCACTCAAACCATTGACCATGTCCTGTTGGGCTTTACCCAGTGTATCTCCACTCGAAGCAAGAGGGACATCAACGGCAAGATTGCCTCTGGCAATTTCTTCAGACAACGTGACTTTCTTCCGTAATGCCTCCACCATCTCCTGCAATGATGCATAAATTCCAGTGGTAGTTCCTGTGGATTGAAACTGCACATCCAATTCACAACGTGCCACCTTATTGGCAATTTCCGTAATTTCTTGTGGTTCGCCACCAATCTGACGGGTCAAGTTGCGGGTAGTTATGGTTCCCAGTAAGAGAGAAACAATAAAACCAATCACCACTCCAGCAATGGCTGTGGTTTTTGCCTCAGAAGCGGTATTTTGAGAAGTGAGAGAGGCCTCCCGAATTATCTTCTTGCTTCCTTCTTCCACACCACCAATGATGCCCATCATCTTTGTACCAATTTGATCAGCTTCTTTGTCCGCCATTCTGACTTCGGTAGCAATAGTTGTCAGTTTTTTCTGTATTGCCATGAATTGGGAAGCTTGTACCTGAAATGCCTCATCATGAATTTTGTCTAATGAGAGTGCCATCTCCCGCAATTCAGGAACGTGAACCGCTGCGATTTGCCCCTCCTCGGTATTTGCGCCATTCAGCAAGGCATTGATCCAACCATCAAACTCCTCGATGGTAGCTCTGTATTCCTGTTCAATTTCTGGTAGCGATTCCACTTCCAGGCTTTGAGCATATTCCTCAATGGCAATCCGACTCATGGCAATGGTCGTCTTGATTTCCATAGCCATATCGGCCCAGGTATTTTCCGTACGCATGATGCTCTCGGCAGAGATCCCTGCTTCGATCTCACCGTCTATCCGTTCCTTGACTTTTATTTCAAAATCTTCTGCTGTGGAAATGACTTGTTCAAAGGCCCCTTCAAATTTCCTCATCACCTCTTCCAGTTGTTTGGTTAAAGTAAACTCTTCCAGCATCAACTCACGGATTCTATCAATACGGGGTTGGAATTCACTGTTATGAAAACGATCTGCTTCTGTGACAATCCCTCTCAGAACCTTATCTTTTGCCGCATAGATGGTCCCTTCCGGGGTATCACCTCCCTCTAAGATGGCAATTGCATAAAGGTCAAAGTTATGGACGGATTCTTGATGTTCTTTCCAGACGTCGTTGAGCTCTTCCTGATTTCCTGCTTCCAGGAGTTCCATGATGATCTGCATATCAGCACGCACTGCCAACTTCATTTCCATGGCCGCATCCACTAATGGAGCAGCTTCAATAATATCCCTGGTTCTACTCTCCATGCTGGATATACTACGGTAGCCTAATACCCCGACGACTACCAGGATGGCGGTGACTAACAAAAATCCCCCAATTAATTTTGTGCCAAGCTTCATATTTTCCATAAATAACTCCTGTGACATCTCCCCTACCTCTGGAGACAATAAAATGACTGACAATAAATAGGTGGTGTTCTCTTGAATTCTTAATTCTCAATTTCGCGACAGCGGTTGAATAGCGGTGATATATCCGTATTGTGAGTACTGAAAGGGGGCGAAATTTCAATTGGTATGACAGGTTGTGTGGACAACTTCATGATCAGGAATATATAATCATAAAATCCCAGTAATGACAAGGCTGAGGATTTTGTTTTGCTGTATTTGGATATCTTGTGAACCGAAGATTCGCATCAAAACGGCAACCCATTCTTTTCCCCATTTTCATGCTCATCTCCCCATTTTATTTCCCAAATTTTTTTTCTAATTTCTTGACTAGGTCTTCTTGTATTTTCCGCTTTTTTAAAAAATAGATCTAATATGTTATTGATTTTAAAGAATAAATTATAAAAATGTTTTTTCTTTAATAAGAACAATGATGGCTGGTACATCCTTTGAGATAGATAGAGTATGAACCTCGAAGCGTTCACTGGATTGTCTTGAATTTAGTTTGATCAGGATGATCCCCTTTTTAATCGAGTGAACGCACTATTCGAAAATCGTTTTTCACTCTATTCAGCAAGGACTATTATGAGCAAAAATAAATCAATCAATTGGAACAAATGGAATCGAAAAATTCATTACTGGGTCACGATTGTGATCGCGGTGCCTTTATTAATTGTGATTGGGAGTGGACTCCTGCTGCA
>JANQHV010000141.1 GCA_028282505.1 SAR324 cluster bacterium
ATAAAGTGTACAAATTCTTAATCTTAATCTTTTTCTTAATCTTAATCCCTCAATTTCCAGAGATTAAGAGTAAGATTAGGATTAAGAGTAAGACTGTCACAACAAGAATTTGAACACTTATTTCTGATTAGCGGTACTTAGGTATTAAAACTATGTCGGTAGAAAAATAGCTACTAGAATTTTGGCAAGTTCATGGCAGAATAAAGAAAAGAAAATAATAACCAGGGTTCCGCCTACAAAAAGATGTCCTTCGCCCCGGATAGGATCGAAGTACAAAACCATATTGGAGTATTCATCCACAGCCCCGACCTGTTCGGAGGTAGCCGTTTTTCGTTTATGCCAAAAATATATGACTGTCCCTAAAACGAAGCAAGACACTAGCCAAACGGCCATATAAAAACCCATAGCTTCCCTTCAAATTGGCGGTGTTTGTTTCTCAATTAGAAACGTGAGAGAAATAATTGATGAAATAAGTTTCGTTAATTATTGTCTAAACGTTTCTTACCTTTAGAAAAGATAAACTTCCTCAAAAAGGATGCCGCCAAGTAGAGATGCTTCAGGGCTACCGATGTGAGCTATCTATCGTATAAAATCAGGAAACCCTGTTATTTTAACGAAAAGTCACTGTGCGATAGAGTCTGCAAAGCTATCTTTAAATTATCGGTTAAGAGGTGTGAAAATTGAGTGTATCCTGGTTGAAATGAAAAAGATATAAAATAAAAACCATTTGATGTTTAAACTTCGGAAATGCTGCAATTGGAACGCTTGTTCTTTTTAACAAATCGGTGATAAGCTTTGACTACTTTTTTGATATAGCCATCCCGTTCCTTTTTTTTGTCGATTTCCAAGGGTTTATGCCCCTCACCCACTTGAGGCAGTCGTTTTTTGCTGTTGATGAATCCGATATAACCTGCATTATAAACGGCTGCTATCATCCGAATGCGCTCTATTCCTTTGAAGGAAGAAGAGAGGTGTTTATTAATCCACTCCAGATGCATGAGCATGATCTTGATATTTTGGGATGGATCAAGCAACATGCGCCGAATCTCCTCATTTTTGGTTTGATCTTTTTGTGAATAACCAAGACGTTCTTTGGCCACAAGAATGGTAACTTGCCCCAGCCCCAAAGCCCCTCTTGGGCTGATGACCTTGGGTCTGAAATTGCTTTCGGCTTCGACAATTGCCAGGACTAGATTGGAATCGATGCATTTTAGGCTGGATTGTCGAATGATCATTTCTTGATAGTTATGATGTCCCGTTGCAATAGAATGAAACAGGATAAAAATGATGAAAGCCAGGGAGATATTCAATAATTTCATGGTACTTGTTGGCATGAGATAAAAAATCAGTTAACAATCATTCATGGATATTGCATTTCCGATTCTATGTTTATGATTATTTCTTTTGCGTAGCATTTCTAATCTACATAATCGAGTGTATTGAAAACAGGAAGACTATCACATTGTTGGATATTTACAATGTAGCGATTAAAAAAATAAAGATAAATGACAACAGGGAGTATGAATCACCGAATCATTCACATCACATGGATTTTGACAGGTTGCTTATTGATGCTGCTTCCTCCTCTGCCAGCATGGGCAGGAAGCCGTCCTAAGTGGGAAGCAGGGTTTGGAGTCTTTCATGCTCAATTTCCACATTATTTGGGATCTAACCATTATTACAGGCTCACTGTCCCTTTTCCTGTTTTTATTTATCGTTTTGATGTTGCGGAACTGGGCCAAGGAAGCAGATTGCTTTTATGGGACGGTGACAGGGTGGTGGTCGATATTGGTTTGAGTGGCAGGTTTCCGGTGGAGAGCGCCGAAATTGATGCGAACAAACCCACAGGGGCTGACAATCCAGGCGCAGAAATTGTTCAAGTGGAAAATTATACTCGTCGTGGCATGGCCGATCTGCCTTTGACCTTTTTTTGGGGAGTACGAACCCAGGTTTATTTTACCGATCACCTGGTTCTGGAATTGCCGGTCTTGAATGGTTTTACAGTTGGAGGAGGATTTGGTCATGTTGGTAACATTTACACACCTGAGTTGGGTTATGATTTTTTTGACAGGGACAGCAATAATAGCATGGGATTGAGCATTTCCTGGCTGCATGGTGATGAAAACTATAACAATTTTTATTATGGTGTGAATGAAGAAGATGCAATTGAGGGACGTCCTGCCTATAGAGCCGATCCCGGCTTTGTGGCACTCACTTATGGATTTTTCGGATTTTTCGACCTGACAGAAGACTTTTCAATAGGGGCAGGCTACTTCGTCAATGATATGAATCATTCCATTGTCCGCAGTAGCCCACTTGTTATTGCCAAAGAGTCTCGTTCATTCACGATTGGTTTTATTTATCGCTTTCTGCAAAGCAGTGAATCCGTGCGAACCTGGAAATAGGAAAATCCTTACTGTGGATCAGGCTGTGGTGTATGCCTGGATGGGTTGGACTGAACCGCAGGAGAAATATCGTAGAAATAACGCAATCCCTTGGTGAGAGCTACGATAGAATGCTGAGTATTATCAATACGTTGTTGGGATTTGTGTAAACTGCTTTGGAAGCCACCGAGGGCCTGCTGAGGATTGGCAATATCCTGGCCATCAACTTCGGTCGATTGTAGCAAAAGAATCCAGCGGTAGCCCATTTTGAGACGATCAGCATAAAGCTTCTCTCGCTTTGCATCTCCTATTTTCTGGGTCAGCAAAAAAGCATCTGCTAAACCTTCCAGATAAGATGACGTATTGATAGAAGGGACTCCATGAAAACTGCCATATACTTGATCATCGGGATCTATATTTTGTTGACGGATCAGCAGGTCCGCCAACTTGATCACATAGTCGGCATAGCGAGATTCTTGCGTTTGTAAATACAGGGAAGTGAATGCCGAAATGGTCCAGGGAAGAAAAGCATGACTGCTTTCAAATTCTGCATTGCCCGCATAAAAGCCAAGGGCCTGATCGATACTGTCTTTGTAGCGAGGATCTTGAAAGGTCTGATACATTCCGGCCAGTGCTAACATGGCTTCTCCAGGATAAATCTTCGATTCCCATCCCTTCTTCTTTTCGTATTCGTAATCTCCACGATAGATATAGGTGCTTTTGTATTGCCCTGTCTGATATTTTTCCTGAAGGAACAGGATCATGTTGGCTAATTTTTGCAAAAGTGTGTCGTATTCCTGATTTCCCGTGAGTTCCCTAATTTTCAGCATGGTCAACATGGGCAAACTGATGCCTCCCAGCTTGGCTTTTCGGTTATAAAGGAAATATGCTTTATCGGGAGACAACAATTTTAAAAACTTCTGTAAATGGGCCAGATTTTGTTGAGCACTTTCCAGGTAACGCTGATCTCCTGTTAATTCATAAACCATCATCAAGGAGAAGCCAGTACCGGCCTGCCTTAGAAAATTATCATCAAGTGGATCACTGAAGCGATTGGAAACAGGATCATACCAGTATTGAAATCTGCCTGAAGACTCCTGCATGGACAGAATCCAGTCTGCGCCCAAGATAATGGATTTTTGCAAAGTTGCCGGATGAAGATGGGCAAACTGTTCTGGTGGGGGATTGGGAGGAAAGATCCAAAAAAAGATACGCTCTGTCTCCAGTTCCAGCATCTGTGATTTCACATCCGACGGCAACCGCCACCAGGACTGCAAATGGCGCATGTTTTGGTAGCCTACTGCAATGAGGATGACGATCAGGGCAAAAAATGGCAGGCTCCACAGCCATTTTTTGGAAATTTTCTTTTTCATTATAAATTATGTCTCTAATGTTTCACTCAAAACATCTCAATACCAAATTATCCTTGGTATTGTTTATTGATACTTTGTCTTAGATTTCAGTAAGTTAGTCTCATATCTGAATTAACTCAAGATAGACTTCTACACATCATTGCATCTATAGTCAATAATAACTGTATTTAGACGAATAAAGGTATTGCACTTTTTTGATGTTTTTCGCTATTTTATACAACTTTTAAAATTATAAACCATAACCACAGCAATACTTTTTTAACTTCTATCCAAAGTCAGATATGCTTACAACAAAGAGATACGAATATACGGAAATTGAAAAAATTCAGTTACATCCTGATATCACCAATCATAGAGCATTGAATCTGCAGAAAGTTTCTCACTATGAGGAGGATATTTTGAAAAATGGGCTTCTTGAACCCCTTGTTGTGTGGGAAAAGAAACCTCATGAGTTTTATTTGATAGGTGGATTCCACCGTATCGCCGCAATTAACGAGATCAGAAAAAAGAATCCTGGTTTTTTTGATAGAGTCGATGTTCGAGTGGTGAGCGGAGAATTTGATGAGATCAAAGCCTTGAATCTGAAACTCAATGCAGACAGGGTGGATACGAAGATAACGGATTTCTTCGATATTGTGATCTATCTGAACAATGCCAACTGGTCAAAGGAAAGGATCGCCGGATTTATAGATAGAAGTGTCTCCTGGATAGAGGAGATTATCCGCTATGTTCCGGTAATGGATCATCGACTCAGAAAACGCCTGGAGGAGGGGAAGGTGTCCTGGGCACGAGCCAAACTGATTTGCAGAGCTGTTCTTGAGGCACCTGCCGGTCAGGAAAAAGAAGTCTTTGAAAAGCAACTTAAACCGCTTTTAGAGGGAGGAGCAAAAACTCAGTTGGCTAAAAAACCCCTTACTTTCAGAAGCGCTAAAAAGAATATTGCCCAAAAAATGAAAGTGCAAAAGGTTCAAAAATACAAAATAGATAATGAAACGCTATTGTCGTTGGTTCTCGTATTGGAAGGAAAAAAGTTTAACGAAGATCATCTGGAGAATGTCAAAACAGCTTTTCCTGGACTCATTGACGAACCGACTGATTAATATTCGTGTCAAATCAGTTGATTGGTTTAATCAATTCTTTCAGAGTTGAATATTTCAGAGATTCTTCACCCCAGGGTGGCACTTCGTTGACCCTGGGCTAATATAAATTTTTCCTTCAGAGAAAAAATGCTCTTGCAAAAATTGTTCACGTAGCATGAGTTAAGAATTAAAAATTAGGGGAAAATCCTCAACTTAAAGAACAAACGTATCAGCCAATATGGATAAAACACGTTTAGAACGCATCCGCCAAAAAGCAGAGGAGTATGAAACCAGGCGGGATGAGACCATCCGGTTACAGGAACAAGAAAAGCAAGCCCGGCTTGAGCGCATCCGTCAAAAAGCAGAAGAATATGAAAGAGAAAAGCAGCAACATGAGGCATGGAACGACCATATTCAGGCCATGCAGGAAACATACGGTCTTTCAGAAGCCGAGATGAAAACAATTATCCTGGAAGTAGAACAAGAAGAAGGGGAGAAAACTCTACCTCAATCAGAAGTCCTGGAAACCGATACCTACCAGCAGCTAAAAAAATTATTTTTTTCTCCCAAAGGTAGAATTAAGAGAGGAACCTTTGGCATGTCAATCATTGCAACGGTGATGTTTCAGGCAATCATTTCATCGATTGCCTCTAAAGGGTTGGCTCCCTTAGGAGTATTTGCCCTGGTGGCAATCTATTCCCAAATTGTGCTCTTTATAAAACGTTTTCACGATCTGGATAAATCAGGAGGATATGCGTTCCTGAGCCTTATTCCTGTCATCAATTTTATCGTATTCCTCTATCTTTTACTCTTTCCAGGAACCGATGAGCCCAACCGCTTTGATGAAGATCCGTAAAATACTGTTTTTTGACTCTCTCCTTCAATGGTTTTCCCTTATCATTGGAAGTATTGGTGGTGGGGAATCAGACATTCGCAAGTGGATTATTTAATCTTAATCTTACTCTTTAGGGATTGTAGGATTAAGATTAGAAAAAGATTAAGAATTTGTTTACTTAGTGGCCGATAACAACAAATCCTTCAATTCCAAG
>JANQHV010000159.1 GCA_028282505.1 SAR324 cluster bacterium
GTTACTTGAGTGCTTTGATGATCGTGCGGACGTTGTGCTCCATTAGCTTCAGGTAGGTGGAAGCCGGTCCATCAGGTTCTGATAGAGCGCCCGGATAAAGCTTTCCGCCAACAACTGCCCCTGTTTCTCGCGCGATTTGCTCTATCAAGCGTGGATCAGATATGCTTTCAACAAACACCGCCTTAATTTTGTGTTCACGGATTAGCTTAATGATTCGAGCAACGTCTTTTGCAGATGCTTCCGATTCGGTGCTCTGGCCTTGTGGGGCCATGAATTCCAAACCGAAGTCTCTTCCAAGGTAACCAAACGCGTCATGAGCGGTGATGACTTTCCGACGATCTTTGGGAATTTGTTTGATTTCGGATTTGAGGGTTTTTTCCAAGGCATTCAACTTCTTCAAATAGGCGTCCGCATTTTTATTGAAAATGGAGGCTTTAGCAGGAACGGCTTCAACCAGCGCTTTTCTGATATTTTCCACGTAAATCTTTGCGTTGGCAATGCTGTTCCATCCATGCGGATCGAATTCTCCATGATGGTGATGATGATGACCTGCATCAGGCTCTTGAGCGATAGGCTCAATATCTTGCTTTTCAGTATTTTTAAAGAAATGCTCATCTGCTTCAAATTCAAAAGGCATATGCTCTGTAAAGAATGTGTAAACACCTTCCTTTTTAATCATAACGCGGAATTCAGTCACATTTCTATTTGAATCAAAAGCCAATTGGTATGCATTGCCGTCGTTCGGTGTAAGTGCTTCGCCATGATTGCGATCAATAGCACCATGTGATTTTATTAATCCTTCCGCCATTTCTTCCCGTTCCTCAATTGCCGCTTCTCCATCTAATTTGCTTGCAAGAATAACCATCTTCATCTTCGGATCAGCGTAATCACCATCAACTTTCGCAAATGTCCACACATATTCACCAGCGGAAAGCTTAAAAGCACCAGCCCATTCAAAAGCATGGTCACCATCATGATGATCGTCTTTGCCATGCTCGTCGTGATGTTCTTCTTCATGCTCATCGTGATGCTCGTCTTTGCCATGCTCGTCGTGATGCTCCTCCTCTTCCATGCGGATCTTGTCGATACCAGAGGTCGCAATCACCAGTTTGCCTGAAAATTCAGAAGATTCTTGCAAACGTTCGATCCATCCTTCAAACTCCAAACCGTTGATAATTAAAACATTCGCTGAAGCAACCTTTTCAGCGTCAAATGGGCTTGGTTTAAACACATGCGTATCTCCATTGGGGCCTACCAGCGTGTCTGAGTGGACTTCGTTGCCGGCAATCTGATGAACCATGTCTCCCAAAATGCTAAAGCTGGAGACCACACGAAGTTTCTCTTTACCATAGACATTGGACGCTAAAGACATCCCAAACAGCACTGTAACTAACAGATAAAACCAATTCTTTTTCATACAAACCTTTCTTATAGTAGGATGAGTTTGAATTAATGAAGTATTGGGGTGGATTCCCCGTGATTCGCCACCTTTTAAAAATGCGACAATGCGAAGCGAGTTTACATCGAAATACCCTGCTGACCTGAGGAGGGTATTATGGCTATTTTAAAAAAAGAAGCGCTTCCTAGATGGTCATTAAGGACTTCCGGCTAATGGATATTGTCTCAACTTACTTCGTTGCACACCAAATGAAGCTCGTGACACCCATCACATTCTTCAAGATTGTGTTTTTTTGTGAATTGTTCCCAATGCTTGCGCTGATTCGGTGAAAGAATTCCCGAACCGGAACAAAGTGGGCAAACATTATCCAATGCAACTAAAATCGCATGACGAATGAAGTCCGAACGGTTAGCAATTCTTTTCAATGCAGCGGCAAGTGATGCATCGACTTTGAAGGTAACGAGTTCTTGTTTTTTTTGAGTCAAAATAAGCCTCCTGGTGGCGTAGAATTAAAGAGTTTTTAGTATTACAATGTAATACTAAAAAGTAAGAGTAAGACAATGTATTACCAAAAGCAAGAGAAAAATGAATCTTAGTTATCGTTGTCGACTAAACAGTTCAATAGTGACTCTTCCCAATGTTCAGTAATATCCGTAGAGATAATTTCAATGCGACTTTCACTTGCCTCGTCCAATTCTAATTCTTGCAGGATGCTATCAGTTAGATTATAACCGAATACGCCATTTGTCGTTATAAAAACAGCTTTCATTCGCTCGACCTGGAGACCAGTCAAAAAAGTAAAAAGCTTTAAGTGATCAAACACTTTGCTTGGAGAAAATCGCCATCCAATGCTTTGGTAGCCCTCACCGTGGTTACTGGCTTTTAAATAGCCACATTCAGGAATAGTTTCATAGGAAAGATCGAGACTAGGTTCGCGAGTAGGCGCATGGTGGTGTCGGTGGGACAGAGATTTGGTTTTTCCTTCAAGCAACTCATAACTAAACACACCTTGTTCAGTAAACATAATTTGAACATGAGGTGATCCGTTTTCCCTGGCATATGCTTCAAGACTGGCTTTGTCTTCAGTTCGGTAAAGATCTTGTTTGTTGCCAATTAGGATGTCCGCAATAGCAATTTGCTGATTGAAAGTATCGTGGTTTGTATATCGAGTGTCTGTCAATTTACGTGCGTCAACCAAGGTAACGACTTTTTGAATGGACAGTACGTCGCGATAGTGATCCTCTGAGAGAACCCCTAATACTTCAATTGGATGCCCAATTCCTGTCGGCTCAATCAATAATCGATCGGGTTTGGCACGAGAAAGCAATAAGCTCAGGGCAATCTGCATAGGCAAGCCCGCAGCACAACACATACATCCCCCCGGTACTTCCTTGATAAACACTCCCTGTTCCTCACTAACCTGACCTTGAAACAGACTACCATCGACTCCAATTTCTCCAAACTCGTTGACTAACACAGCCCAACGTTCATCGGCGGGCTTTTGTTTCAGCAAATGCAATATTGCGGTTGTTTTGCCAGCTCCAAGGAATCCGGTGATGATGTTCGTGGGAACATTTGAAATTAATTGTTTACTAGAATTCATTGGCTAACTTTTATATCCTTCAATGAAATTAGGTAGTATCCTGTAATTTCCTCTATTTTACTTCAATAAACATAAGAATTTCAATAATTTGTCATACCGGATTTGATCCGGTATCCAGATAATGAAAAATGATGCATACCCCTAGATTCCGTGTCAAGCCGCTTCGGCGTACCGACGGAATGACAAAAGTAGAAAATCACACCACTAGGCACTGTCAGTTTGCAAGGACGTCCTTGCACAGTACCCTCTAAAGCTCAATGACACTATCACAAGTTTTTTGAATTAAGGAAGGATCATGACTCACCAGAAGCAAAGCACATTGTTGTGCACGAGCCGTTGTGCATAAAAGTTCAATCGTTTCCTGCTGTGTGATTGGATCTAGCCTAGAAGTCGGTTCATCCGCAAACAAAAACAAAGGTTTCAGCAACAAAGAGCGGAAAATTGAAAAACGTTGAAGCTCTCCCCCTGAAATGGCATCAGGCTTACGTGTTAGCAAATCGGGAGAAAGCTTTAACTGTTTCATGAGAGGCTCGATGTCATTTACGTTCAAACGGTGTAAACGAATCAAGTCGTCCAACAAATCTTTGAGTTTCCAAAAAGGAGAAACTGTCGCCGGAGGATCTTGGTAGAGTTTTAAAAACTGCTGCCGTTGCCAGTGTGGGGGGCGTTGGATAGTTCCTGAATCAGGAGTTAATAAATCTAACAACAGATCTCCCAAAGTACTTTTTCCGCATCCACTCGGGCCAAATACTCCTACAATTTCTCCAGGTAAGATGCGAAACGATAAATCAGAAAATAGTTGATTTCCTCCACGAGACATTGATAATTTTTCTACTTGAACCACTGGCATCCCGGCTCTGTCAGTAGAACTCCTGGATTTCTGCCAATTCATAGGTGCTGCCGCAATCAATTGACCAGCATATTCACTTTGAGGCTGGGACAGCACTTGTGATGTCTTGTCATATTCCTGAACTTTTCCTTCTTTCATGACAATTGTTTTGCCACCCAATTGTCGTACGACCTCGACATCATGAGTGATTGTCAATAGTGCCCCTTGCTGCTCTACAAACTGCAATAGGATTCGCATCAAATCGTTCCGACGAGTGACATCCAAGCCTTTGGTCGGTTCATCTACCAACAAAATTCGGGAACCTCCCGCAATGGTACACGCAAAAGCCAGCCGC
>JANQHV010000202.1 GCA_028282505.1 SAR324 cluster bacterium
TTAAAAGTATACAATATGTCATCCTGACGGTACGCCGAAGCGGCTTGTCGAAGGATCTCTTTGAAATTATTGAGATTCTTCGCAAGCTCAGAATGACAACATACTCTGGAATGTCACTTTTTTAAACGCAACTTGGTATGAGTATCAACTGGTTTTATATTTAAAGGGGAAATAAATAAAAGGAGTTCTATGTTTGCCAAGAAAAACAGTCAAATGTTGTTCGATTTTGTCATCAATCATCCGTGGAAAACCATTTTCCTGTGTTTGCTGGGAATTGTTTTCGTCGGGAGTTATCTGCGCTTCGTCGCACCCAGTATTTCTTATAAGGATCTGTTGGGGGCGGATCATCCCAAATTGATAGATTATGAATCCATTCAAAGTGAGTACACCAGAGACGATAACCTGCTGATTTTGATTGAAGCAGAAGAGGGAACGGTTTTCATTAAGCTCATTTTGGAAGGAGTGAGAGAGTTAACCGAAGAGCTATGGGAAACCCCTTATTCCATCAGGGTGGACTCGTTGACGAATTTTCAACATTCGATTGCTGTTCAGGATGATTTATTTGTGGCCGATTTAGTGGAAGCAGACAATCAATTGACGGAAGCAGAGTTGGAACGAATCAAAAATATCGCCCTTTCTGAGCCTTTGCTTTTGAACCGAGTGATCAACAAAAATGGTAATGTCACCGGTGTCAACGTCAGTTTCGATTTTCCGAACATGGATGCCAATGAGAAAATAGAGGCTGTTCAGTTTGTTGAGGATTCCGTAGCTCGGTTGCAAAGTAATATACCAGGCATCCAAACATATGTGGGTGGTTTAATTGCGCTGGATGCCACCATCATGAAAATTTCTCAAAAAGAAACAGGCATGTTTCTGGGATTGGTTATGTTGATCGTGGTAGGAATTTTAGCATTCCTGTTACGATCCATTCTTCCCTTGATGGCTTCAGTGCTTGTGTTTGTCTTCAGTATAGTGGCTGGAGTGGCTTTTTCAGGGATGCTTGGTTGGAAATTAACACCTATTACGGCTTCTGTGCCTATGATTGTCTTAATCCTGGCTGTGGCGGATTGTGTCCATTTTGTCACATCGTTTCAACAATATTACAGTAAAGACGCAACAAAAATAGAAGCGATTCAAAAAGCCCTTGGTGTGAATTTTCAACCAATTGCCTTAACCAGTATCACTTCCGCCATTGGTTTCATGACCTTGAATTTCAGTGAATCGGATTCAATCGGGGCGTTGGGAAACCAGGTTGCCTTCGGGATTATGGTTGCTTTTGTTTTATCTGTCACCTTGTTACCAGCCTTGATCCGGGTTTTGCCAATTAAAAAGAGAAATAAGTCGATTTTTATCTTTTCTAAAAATTATGGCACATTTGCTTCGTTCTTAGCGAAATATCCAGTGTCCATCCTGGTTGTTAGTGGAGCAACAGCCCTGCTGCTGGGATATTTCATGCAAAACAATGAATTCAATGATGAAGTGCCTAAGTACGTGGCAAAATCACTACCTTGGCGGCAGGCTAATGATTTTGCAGAAGAACAGTTTGGTGGTGCTTATACGTTCACTTATTCATTTAGCTCCGGGAAATCAGATGGAGTCACCGACCCTGAATTTCTGGAGAAAGCAGAACGTTTTGTCAATTGGCTGCGCAGCCAACCAGAAGCTGTCTATGTCAACGCGGCTACTGATACTTTCAAACGTCTGAATAAAAATATGCATGGTGATGACCCCGCATGGTATCGACTTCCTGAAAGTAAACAACTGGCTGCTCAATATTTGCTGTTATATGAAATATCCCTTCCACCAGGATTGGATCTCAATGACCAAATCAGCCTGGACAAATCAGCTCTTCGCATTCAGGTCGTTTTTAAAACGCTCAGCACCACGGAAGTGATGCAAATGGAACAACGAATTGATCAGTGGTTGGCTGTCAACACACCAGAGGTACATGTGCTCGGTTCTGGAGTGCAATTGATGTTTGCCCACATGATGAATAAAGAAGTCAAAAGCATGGTGTTGGGCGCATTCCTGGGGTTGTTGGTGATTTCGTTACTGCTCATCGGGGCCTTCCGTTCGTTGAGAGTTGGCTTGATCAGCATTATTCCCAATCTTCTTCCAGTGATCACCGCATTTGGTGTTTGGGGCATTCTGGTCGGTCAAATTGGGATGGGACTGGCGATGGTTTCGGGAATGACCATTGGAATCGTGGTGGATGATACCGTTCATTTTTTGAGTAAATATTTAAAAGCCCGTCGGGAACAATTCCTGGATGCCAATGAAGCTGTTAAATATGCTTTCAATACAGTGGGCCCGTCCATTGTCCTGACCACTTTTGTTCTGATTGTCGGGTTCATGGCCATCACTCTGCTTTCAGAATTCCGTGTCAATTCGGATATGGGAAAAATGACCAGCATTGTCCTTTTTCTGGCACTGATTCTTGATTTTGTGATGCTGCCGACACTGCTGATGCTTTTCGATAAAAAGCAGACGATTCCCAAAGTGGAGATGAGTCCAACATTGAGTTTAAAGTGCTAACCTCCATTGACCTTCACAAATTCTTTGATAAACTGATCTAACAATCGGTTCAATATTCGCAAGATATGGTCTTTGTCTTTTTTACTGTTGATGCCCAAGGTTTCTCGTTGGAAGACTGTGGCAAAATTGTGATATTCCTGTTTGCCAACTCGGAATATCACCACCCGTTCGAATGCAATTTTGAGATGGAAGGCCGTATCCAGGATTTGAGTACTGACTTTCAAACGATAAGGGATGCTGTAATCCTTTGAGGCCAGGGGCATGATTTGGAAGGATGTCAACTTAGTTTCGACTTTTTCCTTGATTTGAGCTTCTGTTAATTTCCATTGTTCACGATCTTCTTTTCCCAATTCGGTAACAACGACCTTTAATTGCTTGTAATCACTCACTTCGAGTCCGGTGGCATTCCACCGAAAGGCTTCTTGCTCTGCCTGGATGGTCTGGAAACACATCAATATTCCAATCATCCATAAAAGTACATGTTTCATAGCATTTTCCCTCTATTTTGTAAGTTATTATTCAGCCACTAAGAACCTGTTTGAAAAACCTGATTCTGCTGCAAAACCGCCTCATTGGCGTCTGTTTTGAGAAAATTTTTGTTAAATAGGCTGGCTATTTGCCTTAAATTTTCCCAAAAATCCGCTCAATGAGGTCGATTTTTCGCGACGAACCATCTTTTCCAAACACCCTCTAAGAACACGAAGCAACACAAATATTTTATTAATTGGGATCTATTGGGTATTCAATAAATGTTGAAATGCCTCCTTTAATATTGGATAACGAAATGAATAACCTGCGTTGAGAAGACATGCAGGCTCCATGCGTGTGCTGGCCAGGAGCAAGTCATCCCCCATTTCTCCAAAAATTAGTAGGGCCAGTGTAGCAGGCAGTGGAAAAATGGTGGGACGTTTGAGAACAGCCCCCAGTGTTTTGGTAAATTGTAGATTGGTGACAGGATTGGGAGTTCCCACATTCACAGGCCCTTTCAATTGTTGATTTTGTAAAGCATATTCAATGATTTGGATGACATCATCAATGACAATCCAGCTCATGTATTGTTCTCCGGTTCCGATACGGCCCCCGACTCCCATCTGAAATGGCAAAAGCATCTTTGCAAATGCTCCACCCTGGCGGCTTAAAATAAGACCAAAACGTAGCTTAACGACACGAATTCCTTTTTCCAAAACAGTGTCTGCCGCATCTTCCCACTGACAGGCCACTTCTGGCAAGAAGCCAGAGCCTGCCACACTCTCTTCTGTCAGAATCTCAGTACCGCGATTTCCATAATATCCCATTGCTGAAGCAGAAATCAGAACACTGGGGGGATGGTTTAAACGGGAAAGTGTATCACTGAGGAATTGAGTTCCCTGGACACGGCTACTGCGAATTCGTTCTTTTTTTTCGACAGTCCACCAGCCGCTGGCAATGCTTTCTCCTGCTAAATGCACGACGGCATCCAGCTTTTCCAATTGGTTGACATCCAATTGTTGTTCAAGAGGGTTCCAATAGATATGATGAGGGGCTAAGTTGGTTTGAGTCCGCACAAGGCAAGAAACGGTGTGTCCCTGTTCTTGTAAAGATGAAACCAGTTGAGAACCCACCAGGCCCGTAGAACCAGTTACAAGTATTTTCATGTTCATCCTTCTGTCTTTATTGTTATTAACCTTTTGACTATTTGGTTAAAAATGTCATAAGCATTGAGAAATCACAAACACAAATTGAGACAAGACTATGAAGAAAGAACGATGTGCATGGGTAGTCGATACTTTCCCCCTCTATGAAAAATATCATGATGAGGAGTGGGGAGTGCCCCTGAGGGATGATCAATTGCTTTTTGAAGCAATCGTGTTGGATGGCGCACAGGCTGGACTCTCTTGGGCAACAGTGCTGCGAAAGCGTGAAAACTATCGCATTGCTTTTGATTTTTTTGATCCAGAAAAAGTGGCTCATTATCATAACGAGAAAATCATGTCTCTCCTGGAGAATGCAGGAATCATTCGTAATCGTGCGAAGATCAGGTCAGCAGTGAAAAATGCTCAGGCAGTGCTGGAAATACAAAAAGAGCATGGTTCTTTATCTGACTACCTCTGGAGTTTTATTGGTGGCAGTCCACGACAAAATGCCTGGAAAACTATGGATGATGTGCCTACAGAAACAGAAGAATCCAGGGCCATGAGTGAGGGATTACGATCCTATGGTTGTACGTTTGTTGGGCCGACGATTTGTTACGCCCTGATGCAGGCGACAGGGATGGTGAATGATCACACGGTGGATTGTTTCCGTTATCAGGAAGTGAAAGGATTGGTATAGTAATCAGGTAGGTGGCCTATGGAAACAGAATCTATCGGACAACCCAATGCTCTGGTGATTGAAGGAGGGGCCATGCGTAGTGTATTTTCTGCTGGTCTATTGGATGGTTTTTTAGAAAAACAATTCAATCCTTTTGATTGCTATATTGGGGTCTCTGCAGGAACCAGCAATCTGGCTGCATTCATGGCAGGCACTGCGGGAAAAAGCTTAGAAATTTTTTTAAATTATGCACAGCGCAAAGAATTCATCAGCTACCCACGGTTTCTTTGTGGTGGGCATTTGATGGATTTGGAATGGCTGTTTCATGTGGTGCTGACAGAGTTGGAACTGGATCTACCAGCCGTTTATCAACATGGGAAGCCCCTGGTGGTTGGGCTCACTGATGTAACAACAGGAGAGGCCATTTATGTCAATACAACCTTGGAAACATTGGTAGATGCCATGAAAGCGTCTATGGCACTGCCCATGATCTATCGAGGATTTCCTCTTTTTGATGGACGTCCCATGACGGATGGTGGGGTTGCCGATGGCATCCCAGTCCTGGAAGCGATTCGCAGAGGAGCCAAAAAGATCATGGTGGTTCGCTCACGTCACCAATCCTACTTAAAAACAGACACTTGGGCACATCGCTGGATTCGCTGGAAACTCAAGCATTACCCTGCCTTAGTCGACACGATGCGTGGACGTGTTCAGCGACATGCAGAGACAGCAACATTGCTTCGCACACCTCCACCTGGTATTCAAATCATCGATGTGTGTCCACCCGATCATTTTCAAATGAGTCGTTTCAGCCAGGATTGCAACCAATTGTTACAAGGCTACGAGATGGGGCTGGCCAAGGTGGATGAGGTCATTGCGGCATGGAATGACTAATAAGAAAGATAGTGTTAGGTTCTGTTGACATTTCAAAAAAGCTCAATTTGTAGTATTTTGATCTCCATAAGGAGGTTAAGTGATGTCATCAATAAAATACCGACCAGATCAATGGTCAAAAATCTATCAGTTCTTAGAGGGTTTCCCGAAACTCTTATCCTGCTGCAAAACCGCCAGAAATGGTGTGGATTTCCGGAATGCCGGACCACCAAAAATTTTTGTTAAATAGAACCACTATTCGCCTCAAATTT